>NZ_BDUD01000001.1:6314791-6614791 GCF_003113895.1 Nostoc commune NIES-4072
ACGCCGAAATAGCAAATGAGTATGCCGAAATAGCAAATGCGTATGCCAACTCTGCACTTAGTTACAAAAATAGCTTGCTTTTTGTAAGTATTCTCTCAAAAATTAAATAGAATTGCGATATTTAGCTAAAAGGATAAAGTGTAGTCTATTTCCTACTGGTAACGGTAGACTGAAATTAACTACATGCGAATGGTAATGTTAATGTAGTATATTTTGTAAGGTCTTATCCATACAAAACAGTGGCTTGGAGTAATAAAATGTTTAGTATAGAACTTGTAACAATGCTGCCAAGCATTGTCTGGCGTTTCTACCGATACCAACCTCTGGTTGAGGCAAAAGCGCTGGCATAGAAAGAGCTTAAAAGGACTGTAGCAGTTCTGGTTTAAAGCTCGAAACCTAGCTTCTCAAACCATGCATAATTCTTTTTTAAACTAAAATTAATATTTAATTAACTGAAATGAATAATAATTTGTATCCAATGTAACATTTTACTGAAAAATTTATAATTTTATTAAAAATAAATGTTAATTCATGTTAAATTGACTGAAATATTGTAAATTTTTAGACAATAAACACTCAAGTACACCATAGGAAAATTAGCAATGTCTAGACAAAGTTCTCACAAGAGAAACTTTTTCAAAGCTTTAACTGGTAGCGCACTCAAAGGATCTCAGAAGTTAAGACTGGGACTAAAATCTAGCTTGATGATTCTGGGGGAATCTGTACCCTTTTTGATTGCTTGTGCTGTACTTGTAAGCGTTATCAGCCTAAATAGTCCTATTTTGCTTTTTTGTTTACTAGTTGGTAGTTTAATTGCAGTCATCACCCAGCAAATTGGGCAACAGGTAAATTTACCAAGGCGATCGCTAATAATATTACAAATATTAGCAGCAGCCGTAATTTTGAGTTTGTATTGGTTAGACTGGTTTGCAGCCCCTGCACAAGCACAGTTTTTTGGAGAAGCTGAAAAGTTTTTCAAAAGAAACTTAGGTGGAGCACAAGCAGCTGGTGGTGGTAGTGAGACAGCAATAAGTTTGATATTTAATGTGTTGCGGGCGATATACTTACTCTATATTGCAATTTCTCTAGTTGGTGTGATTAACGCAGTGCGTAAGGATGAGGATTGGCAAAGCATTGCCAGAACTCCTCTATTAGTCGTTGTTGCTGTTACCGTTGCTGATGTACTCACACGCTTTGTAATTGGTCCACAAGGGCAGTAAATAATTTAGATATTTCATATTTCAAATGTCTCAAGAGCGGGAACAAGATTTTCGTCCAGTCAATCAGGTTCTAGGAAGCCAACCCTCATTAGGGCCAATCCCTGCTGATCAAATTCTTCCTTGGACAGTAATTGCTTTAGCTTCCTATTTTATTGTCAACGGAGTTTTTGGTGGTCTTTTCCAAGAAGAGTTTCAAAAGTGGTTGTGGACAATACTAATGACTGGTTGGGGAATAGGAACTTGGTGGATTTTAACTGGTGGTAGGAGTTGGAGTTTTTTAAGTAAATTTATAGGCGTTCCCGCTTGGACAAGAGGCTTTGCTCGTTATCAAAGCTTATTAGAAGTTAATCATGAAGCAAAAAATCGGAAAACAAAGCGTCGGCGTCGCCGGAAATGAAGGTAGATTAACACCATTTGAAGATGCCTTGCACTTGGCGACAATGCTACGTGTCGCAATGAATGGACGTGATATTGGCGCTTACCTTTTGACAAAAGGCACTCAAAGAGATAGGTTTTGCTTTGTTTTTGGTTTTGACTGTAAGGGAATTCATACCACTTTAAGAGCCGAACAAATCGATACACTCTTTAATAACATTGAAGCCGGATTGAAAGACATTCCTAGCGGTGAAAGAATGACACTGCATTTAGGATCTTTTAGTTCCGACAAAGAGCGCCAAAAAGAATTAGTATCGTTAATCAGAAATGCGCCATCACGAGATATTAAATATTTGTTGATGGCAGAAAGAGCCAGAGTCAAAGAATTAACTATATCTGGTGTTCGTAAGCCAAAATTTTTGCGAATTTATGTCACTTACACCATTGAATCCAACTCCAGAAATGCAGATGATTGGATAGAAAAACTTTTAGTGAGAGCAGAATCATGGTGGTTAAAATTTAAAGGGGATCTTTCAGATGTAGAAAACCAGCGCATAGAAACGCTGATAACAAATGCTTACAAGCAAGGTTTTCTACGCTGGGAGCAAATTTTATCTAACCAAATGGGATTGGATGTCAAACCTTTGAAAGCTGATGAACTCTGGGAAGGCATCTGGAAAAGGTTTAATGATACGCAGCCAATACCGATTCCCCAATTGCTGACTTTAGATGAACAAGGACTGCACGAGCAAGTTAATTCAGATTTAGCTAGTACTAAATTGCTTTTAGACAATATCCACGGCACAACTTTGCTGATGGAGTCTAGCGTACCTTGTGCCGATCGCCGTTGGGTTAATGTTAACAATCGTTATATTGGCGCACTCTCATTTCTCGAAAAACCCGGAGGTTGGGCAAATAAATCTACTCAACTGCGCTATTTATGGGAACTGTTGGCTAGAGAAACAGTAGTAGATACAGAGATTTTTTGTGAATTGACTGCGGCAAATCCAGCAATGGTGAAAACTACTTTGCAACGAGTCTTGAAGCAGTCAAACATGACAACAATCATGGCTCAAGAAAAAAGTAAAACTATTGATGTCAACGCGCAATTAAAGTTGAAGAAATCGGTAGCAGCACAAGAACAATTATTTGAAGGTGCAGTCCCGATTTATACGAGTATCGTTATTTTAGTACATCGTCCAACTGTCGATAAATTAGATGAGGCAACAAGATATATTGAAAACTGTTTTCAACGTCCAGCAAAATTAATTAGAGAAACTGAATACGCCTGGAAAATTTGGCTGCAAACTCTCCCAATAGTTTGGGAAGGTTTGTTAGCGACACCTTTCAATCGTCGCCAGCTATATTTAACCAGTGAAGTTCCCGGATTAATGCCTTTAGTTTTAACTAAACAGGGTGATAAACAAGGCTTTGAGTTGATTGCTGAAGAAGGTGGAACACCCATACATTTAGATTTGTTTAATCAGCACAAAAATTTAGCTTTGTTTGCCACAACGCGTGCTGGTAAATCGGTGTTGGTATCAGGGATTTTAACTCAGGCTTTGGCGCATGGTATTCCGGTTGTGGCGTTAGATTTCCCAAAACCTGATGGTACATCTACTTTTACTGATTACACAGAGTTTATGGGGGTCAATGGAGCGTACTTTGATATCTCCAAACAATCGAATAACTTATTTGAACAGCCAGACTTACGATCGCTAGATCCAGAACAACAGCGCGATCGCTTTAACGATTATACCGCCTTCCTAGAATCAGCTTTGATGACAATGGTTTTAGGATCATCGACTGAAAGTCAAATTTTATCGCAAACCGTGCGATCGCTCCTCAACTTGGCATTAGAAGCCTTCTTTGCTGATGAGGGTATAAAACAGCGATATATACAGGCGATGGCGGGAGGATTTGGCACTCAGGCTTGGCTGAAAACTCCTACTTTAAAAGATTTTCTGTATTTCTGTTCATCAGAACACTTGCAGCTAAATACTTTAACAGGCAGAGTAGAAGATGCTCTTAGTCAAATTCAGTTGCGCTTGCGGTTTTGGCTTTCTAGTCGCGTGGGACAAGCTATTTCTGCACCATCGAGCTTTCCCACCGATGCACAACTTTTAGTTTTTGCTCTGAGAAACCTATCAGATAGTGAAGATGCAGCCGTACTATCTCTAAGTGCCTATTCAGCAGCATTACGACGCGCATTAGGTAGTCCAGCTTCTATATTCTTCATTGACGAAGCACCAATTCTATTTGAATTCGAGCAAATTTCTGACTTAGTTGGCAGAGTTTGTGCAAACGGCGCTAAAGCCGGTATCAGAGTCATCTTATCAGGACAAGATCCTGATACAATTGCCAAGTCTAAAGCTGCATCTAAGATTTTGCAAAACTTGACAACACGATTGATTGGACGCATTCAGCCGGTTGCAGTCGATAGTTTTGCAGATATCTTAAAATATCCCCGCAATATTATTGCTCGTAATGCCTCAGAAAGCTTTTTTCCCCGCAAAGAAAGCGTTTATAGCCAATGGCTGTTAGATGATAACGGTATTTATACATTCTGTCGTTATTATCCAGGTTACGAACAATTGGCAGCAGTTGCTAATAACCCTGCTGAACAAACTGCACGCAGTAAAATGATGCAACTTCATAGCGATAAATATGAAGCAATTTCTGCATTTGCACGTCAGTTAGTGGCTAATCTGCGTAGTAGTTAATCGGGTTATGTAAGCAGTTAACAGTGATTGAAAAAGTTATATAGAACCCTCATTTGATTTTTGAAAAAACTCCGTATAACTCAAACAAGCCGATTCCCCACTCCCCACTCCCTACTCCCTACCTTCTTATAAATCATAATTAAAAAGCTAAATTACCTTTTTCAGGCACAAATGTATGCGAAAAACTACCATTTTTACTCTGACGTTGCTATCCCTAGCAATCCTACCAGTAATGGCACAACAAGATCAAACGCTAGTAGGTCAGGTTTGGAGTGATTTTCAATCATATTCTAGAGATTTGCAAGATTACTTTCAATATAGGAATGTTAACGAAAACTTAAACCCTGAATCAGATGGTCAAAATGCTATTAGTGCTACCAGTAACGAGGGAGAATTAAAAATACCTAACCCCGTCGCTGCGGGACAAAAGGTTCGTGATAATGTGAATTACTACTCTTATCGTTCACAGTCTAAAGCAAGCCGCTTTGAAAATAATGCAGCAGTACGGGGAAATTTAGCTAGTAATGAACTCAATCGTTTAATGACCCGTGGAATAGCGGTAGGTGTTCTTGGTAAAAATGCACAAAGTCGGACAAAAGGAAAGTTAGAAAATATTCAGGATGAGCTTTTTGGAAATCTTAATGATGGAGGAAGTACCCCACCACCACCAACAAATTGTACTGGTGATCCTGTTCAGAAACAAGCATGTGATGCTGTAGTAGCATTAACAACTACATTGCTAAATCTAAACAACGAAACCATTCAAATGCAAAAATTACAAGCAAAAATTGTAGCCGAAACATTTGTCCAGTCAATACAAACGAATCAGTCTTTACAATATTCTAATTTAAATTTAGCAAACATTTCTCAGCAGGCAGAAGAGGCAAATCGCGCTCGAAGAGTAGATACATCTACAGAAACAGCGCGACTTTTACGAGCTACTTCTCAACTAGATTTGTTTGGTAAAGAAAAAATTGGGAATGAGGATCTTAGGATCAAAAGAAGTATAACTATCCGTACAAAAATAAATTTTTAAAATACTTAAACTTCTACAAGCTAACAGTAAGTCTAAAAAACAGTTTGGTAGGTTGCGTTACGCTGTCGCTAATGCACCGAAAGCATCCGAAATGGTGCGTTAAGAACGTAACGCACTCTACGAAATTTCAAAAAACAGTCAATTAACTCAAAATGCAACTTGCTATTCAACTAATTTTTGCCCAATTAGAACCCCAATTAGGCATTGATGAGGTTCTCACTAAGGGTGCTGTAACTTCCCAAAGTATTGCCGAGGGTTGGAATAGTCAATGGCTGAATTTATTACAAAATACTGGCAATGGTACTTTGTATGGAACACTGACAACGCTGGGTATTTTTTTTGCAGTAGGAACCCTGTTATTTTTTATGATACAATTCCTCAAAGACTTAATATCCTACGAATATAGTCGTCCAATATCAGCTTTAATCTGGCCTTTTGTAGTGGTGATTCTCTTAAGTAATTCAGGTAAAGGAAGTATCCTTTCTAATCTGACACTGGGGTTACGGGGTTATTTAAACACTGTGAATCAGCAATTAGTGGTATCACCAAATACGAGTAAAATGTACCAAGAAGCGCTGAATATGAGTGTTGCAGAAGAAGTAACTGGTTCTTTTCTGCGTCCTTGCCAATCGCTAACTGGTGAACAACAAAGTGAATGCTTTAAGAGAGCTACCGATAGAATCATTATTCTCTTGAGGAGATATAGAACTACATACGGAAATAAAAACTGGATAATTAGACTACAAGATAAAGTAAATGAGATAAATAATGTTAGTTCTGTTCGTGGCATAGTATCAGAAACGTCATTTAATTCTTTGTTAGGTTCTACAGTGCAAACAAGCATCAAAAGCTTTTTAGTTTCCTTACAATATGCGTTTCAGAATTTGATAGAAGCTACTATGTTGCTGATAGCACTTTTAGGGCCAATAGCTGTAGGTGGATCTTTACTACCTGTAGCTGGTAAACCAATTTTTGCATGGCTGACCGGATTTTTATCTATTGGAATTGCCAAGATTTCATTCAATATTATTGCTGTGCTGACTGCCGCAGTTATTGTAAATGGCCCAGGTCAAAATTTTAATGCTGATCCAGATTTAATGTGGTTCATAATTTTTCTGGGAATTTTAGCACCAATTTTATCGCTACTTGTGGCTGCTGCTGGCGGTTTTGCCCTCTTCAGTGGGATCAGTAATACAGCTTCTTTAGTAAGGGAGAGGATTTAACAATTAAAAATTAAAAATTTAAAATGAATAAAATTTTGATAAGTGTCCTGACTGCGGAATTATATGCAAATCGTAATTAACATAAGCCCTCTTGCAAAAGTTTCTAGCACCCCACCTCCAACTCCTTCCCGCTTGCGGGGCTACATATACACAAGTCAAATTACCCCCCTTAATCCCCCCTTAGAAAGGGGGGAAACAGGAGTCTAGTTCCCTCCTCCCCTTTCCAAGGGGGCAAACAGGAATCTAGTTCCCTCCCCTTTCCAAGGGGAGGGTTAGGGTGGGGTAAAACTGACGCGAAAAACCAGGTGAGTAAACTATTTCAGACTTATAGAATAGCTGAATTTTTTTGCAGGAGAAGATGAGTAAATGGTGCGTTTACTAGAAAAAAGACAAAGAACGACGGCAAGTGTTTTAACGATTTTTGCGATCGCAACCTTCAGTTTACATATACTAGTTTTATTTTTTTTATTATTACAAGGGCTAAATATTCGCCAACTCAGTGTGAGAAAACCTCCTAACTTCGTGCAATTAATAGACGGTAAACCAGTAGCTAATATTGATGATTTAGCAAGAGAACCCGAAGCTATTCGCCAATTCGTCAGCAAAACGATGATATCAATGTTTAGCTGGTCTGGAACCTTACCAGTACAAAATATTGAAGAAGTTGCAAACCCCAAACCAGATTTAGGAGTTCTTATTCAAGCACCTCAAGGGGGTAGCCAAAAAGTTAGTACCAGCAGTTGGATAGCTAGTTTTGCCTTATCCGAAGACTTTCGCAAAGGTTTCTTAAGCACAGTTGCAGAAATGACACCAGCAGAAGTTTTCTCTGAAAATCCCAATCTAGCTATGACATCACAATTAGTGATTAAGCGAGTTTATCCGCCAAGACAAATTGCACCAGGTAAGTGGCGAGTCGGTATGGTAGCCGACTTAATCCAAAAAAACCGAGTTGGTGGTGCAAGACTTATAACTCCTTTTAACAAAGATTTACTTGTACGTGCAGCAGATTATTTTGGTAATCCCCAAGGCGACAGTGGCACAGACTTGCAAAAAGCAATTTATAGTGTCCGCGCTGATAGATTAGAAATTTATGAAGTTCGTAACTTATGTTTGCTAGATGGCAACAACAGCCTTAACAATGATAAATTAACCCAATGCGGCCCTGGACAAACATCTGATAGCTTTATTAGATGAGTAGGGAGTGGGGAGTAGGGAATGGGGAGTGGGGAGTGGGGAATCAGCCTTTTCGAGTTGAGGGTTTTTTTAAAAAATCAAATAAGACCTATAGATTTCTAATTCACTAATTCAATTTATAGGACTAATATTTTATTTATGAAAAAGCTCGGTACAGATCGAAAAGCCTAATTCCCTACTTCCCACTCCCCACTCCCCACTCCCCACCCACATAGATAATTTCAAAAATCAAATACGATTCCTATAATTATTAATGCAATTACTCAAACCAGAAAATAGGAAAAATAACCCATTGCCACTGTTAGCAGTAGGAACATTTGGGTTACATGTATTGACCTTGCTTTTACTACTATTTCACGGGTCTATGTTACAACAACTAGGCCGACAACTCACACCTCAAAGTTTAGTGCAACTTGTTGATGGTCGCGCTATAACCGTAGACCCCGAACCAAATTTAGAGCGACAGCCAGAGGCTATTCGGCGATTTGTGGGTGAAACTATGAGCTTAATGCTTACCTGGTCAGATCAACAGCCGCCAACGCAAGTCTGGGAAATCACTTCCCAACTCGTAGCTGATAATTTTCAACAAAAACTTCAATCAGAAATTACCAATTTAAATCCAGATAGCCAATTTGAAAATGTTAATAGAGGAGCAGAGAGTGTATTAGTAATCCAAAAAATCTCTCAACCTACAGAAATAGGTAATGGACAGTGGAAAGTGGAGATGTTTGCTAATCAACTAGTATTTAGCGGTTATGATAGGTTGGGAAAATCAACTTCGTTTAATAAACAAATTTTAGTTAGAGCAATAGATGAACCCGCAACTTCCCTACCAAATGCAGCACTACCATTGCAGTTCGCAGCTTACCGCCTTGGTGAAGCCAGACTAGAAATTTATAATGTATGTGATATCAAAGATAAAAATTGTTCTGCAAATCCTAATCAAGCTTTACCATGACTAAATACTCAACTCCTGCGGAAACACCTGCTCAAAATGAATTTACTCTACCTCCCGATGCTCAACAACAAGATGTAGAATCTTTTGATTGGGAATCGCGGATGTCAAGGTTGGTCGGCTTTGATGAAGAATCTTCTCCCGATACCCAAGGATCAGAAGATGTAACATCGCAAGAATCGCTATCTCTTCCACAAGAAGTTCAGACTAAGCAACCCCTCTCATCTAATCCCTTTGCAAAGTTAGGCTTGGTAGGAGCCGCTACCTTTGCGATCGTTTTGGTGGGTGGCGTGTTTTTGTCCCAATTAATGAGTAGCAATCCCAAGCCAAAAACTATTGTTGCTCCACAAGTACCTGAGCAGCCAACTGATGAATCTACCTCTCAACAACTAGCAGGCGAAGTAGATACTCTGAAAACGAAATTAGCCCTGACTGAACAAGCAGAGATGGTGAAAGCCGCGCAACAACAGCTTAGAACTGCCAAATCAGCGTCTACAGTACCTTTACCACAACCGTCAGTTTCTTCTAGAGGTACACAAAGAGTGATCCCAACACCCCCACCAACAGCTTACGTCCCTCGGACAGTGACAGTTGAGCGTGTCGTTAGAGTACCTGCATCTCAACCTTCGCCCCAACTACCAGTTGTGCAGCCAAGCACTCAACGTCAACCTCAACCCGTAGTTAATATAACTCCACCATCTCCACCAAACCCATTGCAAGAGTGGAGAAGGTTAGCAAAGTTAGGTAGCTACGGTCAACTAGATGCTACGAATCAATCTAATAACATAGCAACAGCTCCTGAACCTGTAAATAATCCGCAGCCGCAGCAACAACAGACACCACCACCACCACAAACTTCTGCTCCTGAGGTGAGTCAAGCGCAACCTGTGGGACAGAAATCCTTAGCAGTAGGGACTAGTGCTAGAGCTGTGTTAGCAACAGCGATATCTGGGGAAACTACTACTAGATCAGGCGGTGGTGATGAAGGAAGCCAAGCGAAAAACGTATCCGTGATCATCAAATCGCAAGAAGCACTAAAAGCTAAGGATGGTACTACTGTCATACCTGCAAACACCGAATTTCTAGCTGAAATTAGTTCCATTAACGAACAAGGTCTTGTGCAGATGAACGTAACTAAACTTATCTCGCAAAATAATGGCAACCCTACCGAACAAAGCTTACCCAGCAATGCAATTATTGTTCGCGGTTCCCAAGGTAAACCTTTAGTAGCAAGTAAATATCCCGGTCAAAGTTCGCCCATAGCATCAATGGATGTAGGATCATTCCTTGTGAATGGTATTAGTAAAGCGGCAGCGTTAATAAATACCCCTGATACCACACTCGTTTCCTTACCCAGCACCACCACCACCACTAATAGCGAGGGCAACACCACCCCCGTCACTACTTATACTACTGGTACTATCACTGAGAACAAACGCAACCTTGCAGCGGCGGTTCTGGAAGGTGGTACTACCTCTTTATCACAACAAATTGGACAACGTAATCAACAGGCGATCGCCCAAATGTCACAACCAACTAATATTTGGTTTATGCAAGCTGGTACAAATGTTGAACTATACGTTAATCAACCAATCTAGTTTTAAAAGATAGGATTTATACCAATTTTAGATTTTTGATTGGGTAATAGTAATTGGGAATTAGTTTTCTTTCTATAGGACTAGTATTTGATTTATGAAAAGATACGTAGGGTGTGTTAGCGACAGCGTAACGCACCATCATCAAGGGTTTGGTGCGTTACGAACTGCGTTCTAACACACCCTACAATACCTAATTTTGTTCAAAAATTAAATATGATTCCTATATCTTTCCCATGTTATCCTGTTCTATCTACCAATCTCCCCATTTGCAACCATGAAAAAGAATTCTAACTTGTCAGGAAATACGCCAAGTAATTCTTATTTCCTACCTATAGCTTCCTTAATTTTCTCGGTTGCTATGTTATTGTTGGTAGGTCGCGCTGTCGCTAATAACGCTGTTCTGCGTTCCATATTTTCCTGTCAAGCACAGGGTTTAGGGGGAGCAATACCTACGATTGACGTTTGGTATCAACAAGGAACAAACTTAAGCTTTATTCAGGCTGGAGAAGTAATTAAAAAAGTTTGGTTAAACGATCCATCACAGGTAACTATAGACTTTGATGGGCCAGTATGTATGCAGTTTGGTCAAGACTCTAATAGTAGTGGAGGAGATTGTAAAAACTCCTCAGCGAATGTAATTCAACTCAGACGAATTCAAAAACTAAATATTCCTGGGCTTCCTCCCACTAGTAATACACTTTTAACAGTTGTTACCGAAGGGCAAGGTAGAAATAAGTTGTATACTTTTAAAGTGATATATAAAACAGATAACCCTGAATATCACACTTTAGCAGTTTTTGCCGATCCTTCTGGTCAGGAAGGAGCTTGTGCGAGAGTTCCACAATAAATTTCTCGCAAAAGTACCCGACAGCGAAGACAACTGAACTTTCCCTCCACAAAAAGCGCTGAAGCCTACGTATGTCTGCATTGTGGCTTTTCAAAAAGCTTACTCTAATTCTGACTTTTCACGTTATTTAGTTAGGAAAGCCCACAAAAAAGTAACCCCCTAACCCCCTTCCCGACGCGCAAGGTGGTTTCATACAACCAGAGAAAAACTAAAACTGGGTTTCAAAGCCTCTCTCCGTTTCGGGGAGAGGTTTGGAGAGGGGTGAAAAGCCAAAGAAATCAAAATTTATGTATTTTTCTTTTTTCGTATGAAACCACCCTGCTTTTAGTCTACGTTTCTCAACCCAAGCATATTGGGTTAGAGAGCATCTAACTCTTTGGGCAGTTTTTTTCTTTATAGAGCAAGGTTAGCCTAAAGGTTAGGCACTGCTCTAGTTCAATGAATTGAAAAACGCTATGACTCAACTAGTTAACCGATTCAGCCATTTTCAGCCTATAACTTTATAAATCTTCAGCTAAATACTAACTACAAATTCCAAATCTGTGTAAATATAAAGAAAAGCTTAAGAGGTTACAGACTCATGGTCACTGCCAAAATGATGCAACAGCTTTGGGCTGTAATCGAGTCTACCCAGGTCAGCACCCTGCTCCAGTTTGACGATGCTGCTTTAGTACAAGTGCTTCTGCAACAGTTAAAAGCGAAGCAGGCTATTGATCCCCAGGCAGATAGCAGTCTCAATAGTTATATAAAATCTAAACTGCCCCTGATTCGTGATACGGCTGAAGGTCGATTATCCTTCGGGCAAGGTGGCAATCATTAGTACGAGAAATCAAATGATTTCTCACCGCCAAGCATACGCTCAGAGTTGAAACAGTTGAATATTATGAATAACTGGCTAGTAATTGCCCTAGTAGCTTATCTAATTGGAGCAGCGATTGAAGGGGTGACTACAGCCAGTCAGCTATCTCATTCAGTGCCAGAATTAGCTAAAAACACACAAACTCACCCTTCAGATTCTGCCACTGAATCTAGTTCGACTTGGCGAGTTGTGGCTGCGATCGCCTCAGTAAGTATATGTGGAGCTTTTTTGTGGCCTTGCCGGCTTTTCCACCGTTTAATTAAAAGCAAGGTTAATTCGTAAGCTTAATCCTCATCAGAATAAAACTGTTGGGCATAAAAACGGGCATAGCGTCCTTCCTGAGACAGGAGGGAGGTATGAGTGCCAGCTTCAACCACCTGTCCTTGTTCTAGTACGAGAATGCAGTCAGCCCTACGAACGCTGCTCAAGCGATGGGCGATAACAAACACGGTACGGTTTTGCATGACTCGCTTGATCGCTTCTTGAACTAGTGCTTCTGACTCCGAATCTAAGGCAGAAGTAGCTTCATCCAGGATGAGAATTCGAGGATCGTTGACGATCGCTCTAGCAATGGCTAATCTTTGGCGCTGTCCTCCAGATAGGTTAACTCCGCGTTCGCCAACCCAGCTATGATAACCTTGGGAAAACTGGGTGATGAACGAGTGAGCGTTGGCAATCTTTGCTGCTGACTCAATTGCTGGCAAATTTAATTCTTCTTGACCATAACCAATATTTTGGGCGATCGTTCCCGAAAAAAGAGTAATATCCTGGGGAACAATGCCAATTTGATGGCGCAAACTTGTGAGTGTGACATCACGGATATCAATATCATCAATCAAAATTTCACCCGCCTGGGGGTCATAAAAACGAAGTAAAAGGTTAATTAAAGTCGATTTGCCTGCCCCAGAAGAACCAACCAAGGCAATCACACTACCAGGAGAAGCGTGCAGACAAAGATCCTTAAGCACTGGCTCGTCGGGATTGTAAGCGAAATTGACATGACGATACTCTACCTTACCAGCAATTCGTGGCAGTTCCTTAGCATTGGGTTTTTCAATTAAACTAGGTTGCTTTGCCATCAATTCAAAGATGCGTTCGACGGAAGCTTCTGTCTGCTTGTACTCGTTGTAATTGCTAATCAGCAAGTCGATTGGCTGAATCAGTAATGCCACAGCAGCTAAGAAACTGATAAAGCCTTGAGATGTCAGCTGATTTTGAGAAATCTGCCATCCTCCCAAGAGAAACAGCAGCATAATACTAACTGCTTCCAAAAAACCAACAACAGGAAACTGAAGAGATTTGAGTTGTTGAGCGCGATACTTCGTTTGACGATTATGTTCTGCTTCCTGATTGAATCGCTTGACCTCATACCCTTGTGCTGCAAAAGCTTGAACGACGCGAATTCCGCTAAATACTTCAGTTAACAGAGCCGACAAATTGGAAACTTGATTTTGACTCTGGCGAGATAGCAAAAGTAATCGCTGACCAAATACCCCGATCAACCAAGCCATCAAAGGAGCCAAAATTAAACCCGCAAGGGTAAGTGGCCAATTCAGATAGAGCATGTAAATGGGAATCGCAATTAACTGCAACAGATTGGAAAGAAACTGATGGGATAATTTATCTACAATCTCGCCAACGCGATCGATATCTTCAGTCAGTCGATAAGTGAGGTCACCCGTCTGTGTGGTTTCAAAATAATCCAATCCGAGTTTGTGCAAGTGAGCGTAAACCCGCTTACGCAAATTCAAAACCATATTCAGAGCGGCAGCAATCATAAAGACATTCTGCCCGTATTGACAAAAGCCTCGAACTAAAAATACTACAGTAGCTACTCCGAGCCAGTAGGCAATTTGGTTAACATTTCCCTGACCAAGAAAAACAGCGACCTGACCTGCTAGGTAGGGTATTGCTAGGGTGAGCAATACAAATCCTAAGATACAAACGAATCCCCGAACTAACAGCGGCCATTGAGGCCACAGATAAGGTAACAATTGCCAGTAGCTAGAGCGGACTTTCATAGTTTAATTCTTTATTGTTATCCTTACCGAAAAAAGGCAGGGGGCAGGGGGAGCAGGGGAAGCAGAGGGAGCAGGAGGAAGAAAATATATTTTTTATCTTTTGCTACTTTCTTTTAGAACAAGTAAATTTATTTATGAAAAAAGAAGAAAATATGTATTTCGATAGCGCAGCGTTAGCGACATAGGAGCGTCGCGGAAAGCGCCACAATAAATACTGCGTCCTTATATGAAACCCTTAGATTTATTCATAGGGTTTACCTCCTGCCTCCTGACGCAATTTCTACTAAGTTTCTCCTAAAGAGGTTAGCAGAAAGTGGGCTATTCTCTCAGATGCACCGGGCGGCCCAAATCGCTCAGGGCCATTTTGTTGACACTTAGCGAGATAGTCTGCATCTTGTAAAGTCTCGACTACTCGGCGAGCCGCTTGTTTGAGAGTCTCTGGGCTTGCTGGCCCAGTGCCGATAGTTTGGGCAGAAATGCCCAATAACCGCGTTTGCGCCTCTGCAAATTGATAAGTAAATTGAGGCCCTTCTCCGGGAATCTGGATAATCGGTTTACCAATCGCTACCGCTAAATCCACTGCCAACCCTGCCATCCCAATGACGAGGTTAGAGTAATATACAATATCGTTGAAGGCATCTGAGTAACATCTGACTTCTACAAGCGGTGACTCCTCAGCAGAACTTCCTGGAGGAGAATAGGTGAGTACGCCTTGAGTCAATTGCCAACCTTGACTTTTAGCAATATCGTTTAGTTGCTCCATCAAGTTTGGTACTAAGGCGGCGCGAAACTGGAATCCTGATTCAGGCATCACCTTGGCAATTTCTACCACCAGTTGTAACTGCAAACAGAAATTTCGCGCTGCTTCTGGCATCCGTGAACCTGGCAAAAGAGCGATCATAGGAATGTCCCGTTTCAGATGCAAATCTTTGCCAGCAGGAACGAGGCGATCTAAAGCTGGAATCCCACCAAACCGAGCTTTAGCTATACCTTGCCGTTGGAGGTCAGAAGCTGTATAAGAATCTCTGGTAAAAACTGCCAGACATCGAGAAGAATTCAGATCGTGCCACAGCAGAGGATTGATAGGCAATCGACCTTCATAGAGGGCAGAAAGACAAGAGATAAACGAGACGAAGGGGCGCTTTGTTAAGTAAGCAAATGTCTGCGAGACAAAATCCCCAGTAGCCATAATCAAATCGCAGTTAGGAGCATACTGCAATACCGCTTGTAATTGTCGCCACGTTAACCCAATCAATCCCGATTGAAAATCTTTGAGCAAATAGAGGCGCTTCATGTAGAAGAATCCTCCAGAGGGCATTGTTTGTGTGGGGCCAATAATGGGAATATCCAAGTTGCGGTAAGCTTTTCCTTCCCCTACAATCGGCATTGCTGCCATCTCGATAGAAGGACACAATTGGCGCAGGGTCTGAATAACATGAGAGGTGTGGTTGTCCTCTCCGTGGCCGTTACTGATAAACAAGATTCGCTTAGAAGACATCTTGGGATTTTGGATTAGGTTAAAATGCTTGGTGATCTTTTTTGCCTACGTTGGGTGATACCAATTCTGTATGAAGATGCGCTTATAGTGCAAGAAATAAAGAACGAACCGCCCTTCGGATTCACCAGTCGCCTACGGCGGTAAACTACGCAAATAGATGCTGTGTGTCGTGCCTTATTACAGGTAGATTACGAAAATTATTCTGTGTGTCCAAGCAAATTCTTCAATATACAACCAAATACTGGAGAAGTGGGCATCGGTTGGGGCAAGGTATGTAGCAAAAACTCATTATGTAGTTTGTTCTGGTGTCGCTACATTTTGCCCAATTTTTGGTTCTGTTCCCGCAAGCAGCCGTTCAATATTAGGGCGATGACGCAAAATTACATATAATCCACCGGCAATTCCAAACAAAATATATGGTAGTGGTTGATGCAAAATTACCATAAAAATGGAAACAGCGATCGCACCTGCAATTGAACTCAAAGAGACAATCCGCGATATCACCACCACAATGGCAAACACACCTGCTGTTGCTAAACCTACTTGCCAACTCATAGCCAACAAAATCCCCAAGCTGATAGCAACGGATTTACCACCAGTAAAACCTAAAAAAATTGATTTACTATGTCCCAGGATGGCAGCTAACCCAGTTATTGTTATTAACCACGGTTGCCACACTTGTGCATCTACCGTTGGGGGGATATAATTTTGAATTGGGTTAAAATTGAATAACCAATAGACTAGAGCGATCGCTAATACTCCCTTCAAGGCATCAAGTACTAAAACAAATGCTCCTGGCCCTTTGCCCAAGGTTCTTAGTACGTTAGTTGCTCCAGTGGAACCTGAACCAACTTGCCTAATATCAATACCTTTTAACTGCTTCACAGCAATATACCCAGTGGGAAAAGAACCCAATAGGTAAGCTATAACTACAATTGCTCCGCACAGAGTTAACCAAATAGCCATAATAAAATTCAAAATTCAAAATTTAAAAAGTCAAGAGTAATACCTCTTGACCAATGACTAATGACTAATGACTAATTTAAAAGTCATCATCATAGTTTCTCACGGTTTTGGGGTCAGGAGCAAAAGCTAACCACAAAGGAAATTGCAGCAGTGACAGACTAATTTGCTCCTCTGAATCATCAATGATAATTAAAGGCAATTGATTGGCTTTGGTCAATCGGTCTGCTTTCTGAGCCACAGCATCAGACGCTTCAAATAATACCACGCCCCGGTCTGGGCCAAAATCTGGGCGACCGATTCCTAGACAGTCTTGCAAGCCGCGCCGCCATTCACCCAATCTCTCTGGTGTATTAGCTAAGACTAAGGTACGGACGCGATCGCCATACAGCTTGTGTAATATCGAAATTGCAGCTGAGGCAATCAAAATATTTTGTAAGCGGCTACCCATTGTCCGCAAACCACCCCGTCCCCCTTGAGTAAAAAACCAGTTAGAAACTCTTTCTGCGTGGATTGGTTCAAAGGTACGGCGTAGTTGCCAGGCTGGCCCATAGTAATCTGGTTTATTGCGGTATTGGTCAATTAGGCGGCGAATTTGCTTAGTAGTATCTTGAAACTGCTGTTGGGCAAATTGCGGTATTCCAGGTTGGTTTTCAACTGGTTTAGCCTCTTTTTCTTTTACAGATGGTTTTTCTCGTTCCACCACACTTGGCGTCAGTTGCAACTGCTCGGCAGCAACGGCCAAATCCTGTAAGCTACCAGTGAGATAGTCTTTAAAACCCTGCACCCGAATCGCCAAGTCTTGGGATGTACCGGCAAAAGTGGTTCGCATCTCATTACGGATACGTTCTTGTCGGCGTTCTAGTTGTTCTACAGAAATTTGCAGGGTTTGTTTGCGTTGTTCTAACTGCACCAACGACTCTTGCACAAGTCGTCCCAGCGATGTCTGAGTTTCACCAACTTGTGCCTGAAGATTTTTGTAAAAAGCTTGTAGCTTGGCTATTTCTTCCTTGAGAGCAGCTTCAGCGCTCTGCAACTCTGCAACTCGCTGCTCTGCTTGTGCATATAATGAATGATTTTCTGATCCGAGTGCGGTATTTTCCGGTTCCGACTGCGCTACAAACTCGCCATTTGAATTTTCTGTTAGCTCTACTGTAGAATCTACCACTTCAGAATCTACTACTTCTGCATTAGAGATGAGTGGCTCGAAAGTTGTGTAGTCCTCTGATGAGCTAATGGCTCCTGTTTCTCCCACTGACTCAACAGATTGATTGAGTGGATGTTCAACTGCATTGTTCTGTTCTTGTTTTTCTGCCAACCGCTCATCAATTGGTTCTGGGGTTTGAGATGCCTCTGAGTTCATAAACAATAGTGTAATTCCTATGACGCGAATAAATAGCTTTCAGAAATATTACAATTGACCTGCCATAAAAGTCCTGAGTTATGAGTGCTGAGTTATGAGTCTAGATCGAAACGACTCAGCACAGATGGAACTCAGGATTAAATACGCGGACAACGTTGTTCTAAACAAGTTTTCAAGGTATTGGGATCAAATAAAATCGGCAAAAAGTGAATACTTTTAATTTCTTTAAAGTAAAACAAAATGGGGACTCCATCCCAGAAGATCCGCCAGTTTTGCCATTCTTGGTAGGGAAAGCGCCGAATCAATTTTTCGCCTCTGTAAATATCTAAGTCGGTGGCGGTAAATTGCAAACGCAGCGTTAACGCCTGAAACATGAGAAACAAACCAAACAGTGTAAAAACGGAGCCTACCCACGGTTGTACCAACAGTAGTGGAATAGCGGCAATCACCAACACTATAGGTATATTGTAACTAGGCTTGAGTTCCACAGTAGATGTGGAGTTAGGAGCAAATGAACTGGTCACAGTTTTAAATCCTGCTTTATTTACTAGGCATCTCTCTCCTATTTATTTTAGGAGTCAGGAGTCAGAAGTCAGGAGTTAGAAGTTAAGAGTTAGGAGTGAGGAGTTTTAAAGAATTCGCAATGACGCTCCTACGTCGCTAACGCAATTAAGTTTTGTAAAGGAAATTTTACCCCGACGCAAAACGTTCTGCCTGTCTTGCTGGAGAATTAAACCCTTTAACTTTGTTAACTCATAACTCCTAACTCCTGTACAGACGCGATTAATCGCGTCTCTACTCCTAACTTTTACAGCCCTATGAATGCACTGCCAGTCCCTTGAAACATTAACCAAGAAAGAAAAAAGTTGCTAACAAATATAATTAGCAAGGCAGTCACAACAGCAGTTGTGGTTGACTGTCCTACACCTTTGGCTCCTCCTGTTGTAGTCAACCCCCAACTGCAACCAATTACGGCGATTAAAACGCCAAAACAACACGCCTTAATCAAGGCGCTAAAAATATCCCAGATACCAAGAAAGTTACGAGCTGAGTCTAGGAATGCCGTATCAGAGAGGTTGTAGAGATTTGTCGCAATTATTAATCCCCCGAACATCCCTGTTACCAAAGACAAGAGGGTTAAAATTGGTAGCATTAAACAGCAAGCAAGGACGCGGGGAATAACTAGGTAATCGATTGGATCTGTTTTCAACATCAACATGGCATCGATTTGTTCTGTGACTCGCATGGTACCGATTTCGGCTGCAAAAGCAGAACCGACTCGCCCGGCTAAAATCACTGCTGTCAACACGGGAGAGAGTTCTCGTGTCAACGCGACAGAAAGTACTCCGCCGATAATGTTTCCTGCGCCAAAGTTGATAAATTCCCGCGCCACCTGAATGGTAAACACCGCGCCGACAAAAATAGCCGTCAATAGCGCAATAAATAAGGAATCTGGCCCAACTGCTGCCATTTGTTGCAAGGTGTTGCGCCGATGGATTTTGCCCCTCAATAGGTGAACTAGTACTTGCCCACCCAGAAAAATCGCCGCCAGCAGTCGCTGACTCCATTCTCCTAAACTGGATTTGGATGTAGTCTGGTTCAATGTTCTGTAGCTAACTCGGTGACTGCCTTAAGAATAGCGGAAGTGATTGGGATAGGGAATGGGGAGTGGGGAATGGGGAATGGGGAATGGGGAATGGGGAAAGAGGAAGCAGAAGGCAGAAGTTCTTTAATTTTGAATTTTGAATTTTGAATTTTGAATTGATTTCTCCCCCTGCTTCTTCCCCACCCCCCACAGTGCTAAATATTAACTTTGATTAAAGATGTTCTCAGAAAATGAAGCTGTTATTAAAGGTGTTGCAAACCACTAAATAGGGCTGACTTTAGCTATAAACTTGATTGTGCAAGGGTTTTGTAAATTAAAATCATTCTTGAGATACCCATCATGTACTGTAGCTGGTAGCCGTTTATTTTAATGAAAACTTAAGATTTTTGACAGATTGGTTGGTCAGGAGCGATCGCACGTATTGTAGAAAATGACGAACTGCTATCTAGCTCTTGTCATCTCTACTCACGGAGTTTGTCTTAAATGGCTATTTTTACTAACTTTCTCCGCTCTCTACTGCTGACGATTATTTTTAGTTTTGTCGCTCCCATGTTACTTGTTGGCGGCGGATTGTTCCTTTTACCCCTCATTGGTTACTTCCCCGGCTTACAAGAGTTAACTGAGGCGATCGCTACTCAAATTATGCATTTTCTCGCCACCTTTGGCAGTGGAACTCCCCTACGTGGATTATTTGTGATTAGTTTGACCTGTAGTTTCGTCGGCGCACTGTTTGATATGTACGTTTACTATCGGTGTCAAATTTTACGAATTGATTCATAAGTATAAATAGCTTCGTCAGGCGCTCATGGTCTGTAAAAAATAGGGAAAAGTCATATTCCCTAAAGTGAAAGTACTACTGGTTTTTACCTAAATAGGGATTAGTGTTGCTCAATGAATTTTATTAATTAAATTGAGTGCCGGAATTATTGATTAAATATTTATTATTCATTAGTTATTAGTTATTAATTACTTACAACTAGTACAGGTGCGCGACCCTAGTAAAACAATCCTTAAAAGTTAAAAAGCTAGAATACCAAGGGTTGTAGGATTTTAATTCTACAAAACAGCTAAAATAGTCTGTGCTAAATCATCATGCTGGACGCTAGACTAGAGTTTGGCGTTTTGTGTTATCTGCAATCTTTAAGGACTTGATTAGTATCCATTGAGAATATCAAACAAAACTCACTGCAAAATATAAAAATTTCCTTAAAATATTGATGCTCAAAATGCCTGCTCATGTTTCTTAACAGAGCAAAAGAGGTCGTCTGACCGTTGGGCATCTTATATTGAGTTTATTACGAGGTATGTTGACAGCTCATGATTTGGCCGTTTAAGCCCAAGTTTAGAAAACAAATTGCGCGGATTGAAATTACTGGTGCGATCGCCGGTGCTACCCGCAAACGCGTCCTAGAAGCCTTAAAAACTGTAGAAGAAAAAAAATTTCCGGCATTATTGCTCCGTATCGATAGCCCTGGCGGTACAGTCGGAGATTCCCAAGAAATCTACAGCGCTCTAAAGCGTCTGCGCGAAAAAATTAAAATCGTCGCTAGCTTTGGCAATATCTCGGCTTCTGGAGGAGTCTACATCGGCATGGGAGCCGAACACATCGTAGCCAACCCAGGTACGATTACGGGTAGTATTGGTGTGATTTTGCGTGGAAATAACTTGGAACGCTTGCTAGAAAAAATTGGTGTTTCCTTCCAGGTAATTAAGTCTGGCCCTTACAAAGACATATTGTCTTTTGATCGGCAACTGACTCAACCAGAAGAGAATATCCTGCAAGAGTTGATTGACACAAGTTATCAGCAGTTTGTCCAAACGGTAGCTGATGGACGTTCTTTAACAGTAGAAGCTGTGAAAAGTTTCGCTGATGGCCGGATTTTTACTGGACAGCAAGCCCTAGAGTTAGGTGTTGTAGATCGCCTGGGTACAGAAGAAGATGCCCGTCGCTGGACAGCAGAACTAGTGGGACTTGATCCAGAAAAAACTCTCTGCTATACCCTAGAAGAACGTAAACCTTTATTAAATCGCCTTCTACCAGGAAGTCGTCAAGTTTCATCAGGAATTCGATCTGGAATTGATTGGCTCGAATTTGAAATGTCTACTAGTGGTTTACCGTTGTGGTTATATCGACCCTAATATGAGTTAGGAGTATGAGTGAGGAGTTAGGAGTTAAAACTCTTAATTTCTCACTCTCAACTCCTAACCCCTAACTTTTTTCTTTTAAGGAGGATTTGGGCGTGGAGTGGCAAATGCGGGCTATTCGCGGAGCAACAACCGTTTCAGAAAATACCGTAGAGGCAATGCGAGAGGTAGTAACAGAACTTCTAGATGAACTAGAAAATCGAAATCAATTCCAGCCAAGTGACATGATTAGTGTGACTTTCTCTGTTACACGCGATTTGGATGCGATTTTTCCAGCTGCGATCGCTAGATCGCGTCCTGGTTGGGATAATGTGGCCATGTTGGATGTGCAGCAAATGCACGTCGAAGGCAGCTTACAGCGCTGCATTCGGTTCTTAATCCACGCTTATCTGCCAGCCTCCGCCTCGGTTCATCATATTTATTTACGCAATGCTGCTAGCTTGCGTCCCGACTGGAGTTTACCCCAGTCTTTACAAACATCACAGCCAGCAGTTAAGTCAAAAGTATAAATTCTTTAAATAAAATAAAAATTTATGTAGCAAAAAGTATAAAAATATAATTTTGTGATGTTGCGGCTGCTAAACCTGCTGTTGGTAGAAGAATATTACTTTGTTGCAGTGATTTGAAGTCTATTAGTGAGGCGATCGCGTCCAAAATCAAGATGTTGAGTTGTAAAGGTAGTTTGCAATGAATCATCAAAAACAGCTCAGTGCAATGCTTGTTCCATTCTACTTAGGGGAGCAACGAGATTCAGAAGGTCGCACAATTCAAGAGATGTGGACTTGGGATTTTGAAGAATTGGAGTGCATCCACAATTACATTCAGTGGTTGTTCCCTTTGTCTGAGCGAAGTGCATTCAATCGTGATGCACCCATTGTTGATGAGAAAGTAATTCAAGCATTTCAAAGCAACCCACACCTACGTCAAAATTTGCTGCGTTCCTTCACAGTCATGCTTAAATTTTATGGGTTGCAACGCCACCAGAGTAATGACGGAAAAATAATTGTCAGCCAGTCAGAAGACTATCCGAATCGTAAAGTGGAATGGGTCTGTATATCTGACCACAATTATCTTCGGATCACCCGTATATTAAAGTGTTTAATAACATTTGGATTGGAGAATGAAGCCCAAGCATTTTATGAATGCTTGCAGCAAATCTACCGTGAGGATAGCGATCGCATTGGAAGTGAAACATTTCAGTATTGGACAATTGCAGTCAAGCCCAAGGCGAAAATGTAACAATCTCCTTGGATGTCGGCAGGATTGAAGTAGTTTGATTTAGCCTCAGAGTCTGATGCACTTTAAAGCTATCTGTAGGCAATCGTAAGAGACGAATTTTTACTCTTGATCGAGATTTCCACATCTATCGATTTCGTGGTAATCAGTCTTTTGAAGTTGTACCTTGAGGGATAAATCGGTAAAAAATAGCGATCGCCCTTTGCAAAGGGAAAATAAAATATATGCTGAGATTTCCGAGATGACGAGAGTTAGGATCGGAAAGTAGTCTGTCGAACAGATGCTAACTATATGACATCTACATCGCGTGTTGTTCATAGCGACCCCGATATATTGGGGGGAACCCCCGTTTTTGTTGGTACTCGTGTGCCGATAAAAACTTTACTCGATTATCTAGAAGCGGGTGACTCACTGGATGAATTTTTAGATCACTTTCCCAGTGTCAGCCGTGAGCAAGCAATCGCCACTCTCGAATTAGCGAAGGAAATGCTAACGGCCTATGCGAATTCTACTTGATGAGTGTGTTCCACGACCCTTAAGGCGTGAACTCACTGATTATGAGGTACGCACAGTTGTGGAAATGGGATGGTCAGGCAAAAAGAATGGCGAACTGTTGCAATTGATGAAGCAGGAGAGTTTCACGATTCTTCTCACAACAGACCAAAACTTACGATATCAGCAAAACTTGCAACACGCTGGAGTTGCGGTCGTTGTTCTAGTAGCATCTAGTAATCGCCTACCTGATTTGCTTCCATTGATACCCAGTGTTTGTAATGTCCTAGCAACGATCGCTCCGGGTGTGTTTGTTGAAATCAGAGATTTTTGACGCGAGCTTAGTACAACAACTCTATTCTTTTTGATGATGAAACCGAATTCCTAAAAAGATGTCATAAACAAACTCAAAAAAGTCCTTTTTCTGCAACAATCCTGAAGTTTGATAACAACCTTTTTCATCTAACAGGGGCTTCATGACATAGTATGCAGGCTGATAATTATACCAAGGAATAGAAGGCCACAAATGATGAATTAGGTGGTAATTCTGTCCCATAATCAGAATATTGAGAACTTGGTTCGGGTAGACGCGAGCATTTTTCCAGCGATCGCGCTCTGCAAAAGGACGATGCGGTAAATAATCAAAAAATAATCCCAGTGCTATCCCCACCACAAAAGCGGGTATAAACCAAAAGTTCAAAATATAACCCAAAAAGTGGTATTGCACTGATATATAAACTATTACACCGACAATTAAGCGGCTGATGAACCATTCCAATAGCTCATATTTCCGCCACAGTCGCCGTTGAAAGAAAAATACCTCATGGTACAAAAACCGTACCGCAATCAGCCATAGTGGGCCGCCCGTAGAGACATAATGATCTGGGTCGTCTTCAGGATGATTGACATGTCCATGATGCTGTAAATGCACCCGCGTAAACACTGGAAAAGCAAAAGCTAGCATCAATGCACTGCCATGCCCTAACATCGCATTCATCACCCGGTTACGATGGGCAGATTGGTGACAAGCATCATGAATTACCGTCCCAGCACAATGCAAAGCAATAGTGTTAACGCTAAAGCATAGCCAGTGCGGCCATTCCCAAAGCCAGTAACCAAAGTTAGATAACACCAGCATTGCTACAGCTACCAAAAACAGCAGTAGCGTGGGATTAAAATCACCAGGAGGCGCTAAAAATTCCTTTGGCGGGATTGTCAGTGGCTTTTGTGCCTCCGATGCGATCATTTCTAACATTGACTCCTTCTTAATCAAACATTACAAATATACGATAAAGATTAGGAAAGAATAAAATTTTGTAAAGTTTTGTATAGCAATATTTATTTATAGCTTTGCATATCAGTAGATGAATAACGCTATGATTCCAGACGAGGACTAGTCTTTACTGATAAGCGGGGTATGACAATTGGCAAGAAGTTGATGGGATAAACACCTTCGTTGGGAGTATGGACACAAGATTGATGTACTATATCTAGTCTATCCCACAGCCTCCACTCTCCCATAAGCCCTCTCTAACTGCTTATATCTATTGATATAGCAGTGACTGAAAAGGAGATGCCATTTAAGTTACGATGACTTCCCAGATAGCTCCCTAACTTCAGCCCCTATGCAATTAAGAGATTCTCTACGCCGGACAAAAATTGTCGCTACTATTGGCCCCGCCACTAGCAGTCCTGAAATGCTCAAGGCGATTATTGAAGCGGGAGCCACGACGCTACGGCTAAACTTCTCCCACGGAACTCATGCCGACCATCAGCGTAGTATTCGCTTAATTCGGCAAACCGCTTTTGAACTAAATCAACCAGTGGCTATTCTGCAAGACTTGCAGGGCCCAAAAATTCGCTTGGGGAAATTTGACAACGGGTCTATAGTTTTGGCAAAAGGCGATCGCTTCACCTTGACAAATCGTCCAGTTATAGGTACGCAAGAAATTAGTTGCGTTACTTACGATTATTTAGCCGAAGAAGTCCCAGTTGGTGCAAAAATCCTGCTTGATGATGGACGAGTAGAAATGGTTGTGCAGGAGATTAATCGGGACAAAGGTGATTTGCATTGTCAGATCACCGTGCCTGGAAAACTTTCTAACAACAAAGGCGTAAACTTTCCCGGCGTTTACCTTTCAATTAAAGCAATGACCGACAAAGACCGAGAGGATCTGATGTTTGGTCTAGATCAAGGTGTAGATTGGGTGGCACTTTCCTTTGTCCGCAATCCGCAGGACATGATCGAAATTAAAGAACTAATTTCCAGTACAGGCAAGCAAGTGCCAGTGGTTGCCAAAATTGAAAAGCACGAAGCCATTGAACAAATGGAGGCGGTTCTGGCTTTGTGTGATGGCGTAATGGTTGCCAGAGGTGATTTAGGGGTGGAATTGCCAGCAGAGGATGTTCCGGTACTCCAAAAGCGGCTAATTGCTACAGCAAATCGCTTGGGAATTCCGATCATTACCGCCACCCAGATGTTAGACAGCATGGTGAGCAATCCCCGTCCCACTCGCGCTGAAGTATCGGATGTGGCTAATGCAATTTTAGACGGCACGGACGCGGTAATGCTCTCCAATGAAACTGCTGTGGGTAGTTTCCCAGTAGAAGCAGTGGCAACGATGGCACGAATTGCCGAGCGGATGGAGCAGGAGGAAGCTCAACACTTAAACTTACGTTCTTCAAAAGATGCGCGACGCTCCATTCCTAATGCTATTAGTCAAGCTGTGGGTCAAATTGCCGAACAACTAGGCGCAGCAGCAATCATGACCCTAACGCAAACGGGGGCAACAGCTCGCAATGTCTCTAAGTTTCGTCCTCGTACACCGATTTTGGCAGTAACACCCCATGTAAATGTGGCGCGGCAGCTACAAATGGTCTGGGGAGTAAAACCCCTGTTGGTGCTAGGATTACCTTCCACCGGTCAGACATTTCAAGCTGCGATTAACGTGGCTCAGGAACTTCAGTTACTGTCCCAGGGAGATTTAGTAGTGATGACGGCTGGCACACTCCAGGGAATTTCTGGCTCTACAGATTTGATTAAGGTAGAGGTGGTAACGGCAGTACTAGGTTACGGAATTGGACTAGGACAAGGTTCAGTTAGTGGTCGCGCACGGGTAGCTAATACTGGTATGGATGTGAGTAACTTTAATCCTGGAGACATATTAGTTGCACCTCGCACTAGTGCCGATTTCGTCGAGGCAATTCGTAAAGCTGCCGGGATTATTACTGAAGAGGAAAGTCTCACAAGTCACGCAGCAGTCATTGGCTTGCGTCTTGGTGTGCCAGTGATTGTCGGTGTGAAACACGCAACGCAGGCGATTCGGGATGGGGCGATTATAACCCTGGATCTGCAACGGGGTTTGATTTACTCAGGGGCAGTGAGAACGGCTTAGAAGTGGGGAAGAAGCAGGGGAGCAGGGGGCAAGGGGGAGAAGAATTAATATACCAATACCTAATGCCCCATGCCCAATCCCCTATCCCCAATTCCTTTACGAAACAGTTGCGATCGCAACTCCAAGCCATCCAGCAAAGTTTTGCTGTTGTGTGGAGTTAGGATTTTCAACAGGCTTTACCTGATACCGAGTGGGATGTGGTGAAGCGAGGATGATGGAATAAGTACGGAGTTCGTCTTGGTGGAAAACTGCGACTTCAATTTTATCGTTTGGTTGGTAATCTTTTAGGCGATCGCTTAAGCCACCGACTGTTACCTTAATCCTATCAATTGCTAGTAATTCATCACCTGCATCAATTCCCCCTGCTTGTGCAGGTGAACCCGCCTCCACAAATTTAATTATCTCCCGCCCATTCTCTGTATTTATCCTCACGCCTAAGTAAGGTTCTTCCTGCTGATCAGCAACCAACTGCAAGCCAAAAGGTTCTAAATACTGATTCAAGGGTAAATCCTCAGTGCCATCAATGTAGCGTTTAAAGAAATCAGTCAAATCAATTCCAGCTACAGATTCTATAACTTCCTGCAACTGTTCTGGAGTATACCCAATTTCATCTTTCCCAAATTGCTGCCACATTTTCAGCATCACATCATCGAGGGAGCTTTGATTGTCGTGAGTAGAGCGAATCAGTAAATCTAGCAACAACGATACCATTTCTCCCTTTAAATAGTAGGAGATTTGGGAATTACCGCTATTGGCATCCGGGCGGTAGAGTTTTATCCAGGCATCAAAACTCGACTCAGAAACGGGTTGTACCTTGCGTCCCGGTGTCATTTCATATCTAGTAATTTCTTTACCCAAATTATTCAAATACCATTGAACATCATAAATTCCTGCCCGCAAAGGAATTAACAAGTCATAGTAACTAGTAGTGCCTTCACAAAACCATAATGATGGTGTGTAATTTTCTTGGTCGTAATCAAAAACCTCTAATGCTTTTGGGCGAATTCGCTTGACATTCCACAAGTGAAAGAATTCATGTGCTACCAATTGGATAAAGCGATTGTACTTATCTTGAGCGCGAAATCCAAAACGCTGGTAAATTAAAGAGCAAGAGTCCTTATGCTCCAAACCGCCAAAAGCTTGGCTAAATAAATGTAGTAGAAACACGTATCGTTGATATGGCAAACCGCCAAACATCTGTGCTTCTACCTGAATAATTTTTTGAATATCAGCAATCATCTGCTGGGCTTGGAAATTTCCTTGCCCCCAGATTGCCAGTTCATGGGGTTTTCCCAAAACCTCAAAATTATACAATTGGTGGCGACCAATCTCAAAAGGAGTATCAACAAGAGTATCAAAATCGCCAGCTAAGAAAGTATTTGTTTCCTCACCAATAGGTGGCAAGGCAGTAGTTACCTGCCATTCCGGACGTGGTGGTACGATGGTGACGCGAATAGGTTGGTTCTCCCAGCCCGTTATTCTAAAGAATAGTGCCGCACCGTTGAAATAACCGTGCGTAGCATCTAAGTGATTTGTCCGTACCGATAGCTCATTCGCAAAAATACGGTAACGTACAGTTAGTTCTGAAACACCCTTTTTATCTACCTGCCAGTGATTTTTACTGATCTTCCGCCAAGGTAAAAGCTTACCCTCTGCAAAAGCCCCAAAATCCTGTAAATTCTTGGCGTATTCTCGGACTAAGTAGGAACCGGGTGTCCACACCGGTAGTTTTAAATCGAGAATCGGCGACTGGTAATCCACAAGGCGTAAAGTCACTTCAAACAGATGGGTTTCTGGTTGGGACATTGCCACCAGGTAATGAATCGTTGGCCTGCTTCCCTGGACGTGAGTATTGAGACGAGTTGCTGTTGCTTCAGTCATCTTTTGTGCTGAGTTAATACTCAATGATTAATGGAATGGGTGATTTCTCCTATCATGACAAATTCGCCTTTTAACTTTTGACTTCAAATCGAGACGGCAGCTATTTGCTGCGGCTGATAGTCAGAACCAAGTTTGTTGGCACAAAACCCAGTATCTCGTACTTGATTTGGTTCAATCGTTTTTCCCCAGTCCAAAGGAGCTACTACATACTGTATAGCTCCTTGCTGTTTAAAATCTGCGTTCCAAAAGTTATTAATCTTAGCTTGATTCCTGTTAAATGCCAGTTGCCAGTTATTAACCTTGGTATTACCCTGATTTGTAATTTTGAAACTGACACAAAATCCAGTTTCCCAGTTGGAATTGATCTCAGTAGTGACTTTTAGTTGAGCAGTACTAGTAGTAGATGGGGAAACAGAAGGAGTTGGAGTTGGAGAAACAGAAGGGGTTGGGGAAACAGGAGGATTACTCGGTTGAACTTGTACTAGTGGAAGCAATTGGGATAGTAATTGCTGCTTGGGTAGATTAACACTTTGCCAATCATCTAATAAAATTCCGCCTGTATCACTACTATTAGGATTCCAACTCCAGTAAGTAAAGCTCAAGTTATTTTTTTGAATGTATTTCACTAACTCATTTTGCCAAATACCTTCTTTAGAATTTAAGTCTACTTGCCGTCCCCCAAACTCCCCAATCAAGATCGGAGCAATATTCTGACTAGCGATATAGTTAAATCCTATCTGCCAGCGATCAATCAGATTGTTAGGAAAGTTAGAGTCATAAAAGTAGGGCTGATTGTACACCCCAGCGCCGTACTCATGAGGAGAATAGACTAGCTTATTAGAACGAGACAAACGGACTGGGTAGTTTTTTACACCTTCCAGATTTCCACCATACCAGTGCTGCGGCAATTTTTGACCGGGGACATTCTTTTCCACTCCTTCAACGACAATTAACCAATTAGGATTCACACCCAGAATTGCATTGCCTGCACGTTCTGCTGCTAGTCGCCAGTCAGTACTTATATTGTTATCACCCCAGCTAGCTTTGCCGTGGGGTTCATTTTTTAAGTCTGCGCCAATAACGTTAGTTTGATTCTTGTATCGGATTGCTAACATTGTCCAAGTATCGATCCAGTCTGCTTCGGTAAAGCCGTCCCCATACCACAACTCTGGAATTTGCTGGTCGTTGAGACGGTGGCTGTCGAGCAAGATTAGCAATCCTTGACGTTCTGCTTCCTGAATAACTAAATCCATTACCTCCAAGGGGGTTTTACCTTGAAGTTCTATGTTGCTACCAATTGTATAGTCAATGCCACTTACATTAAGCGATCGCAATCCTGCCACAGAATAAGGTAACCGGATGACGTTATATCCTAAGTTTTTAATCTGAGCCAGCATTTCTTTATAATCTCGTTGCCATAAACCGTGAGGGGCGTGCGTATCAGTTTCCATACCAAACCAATTAACACCTCTGAGTAGTACAACTTTGCCTTTTGCATCAACAATTGTTCTACCACTCGTTGAAAATGGTAGCGCTGTTTGCATGTCAGCCCTAACAGCATCTAGCTGAATACTAGCTGGTGTCTTAGTCAAGATAATTATTAGAAATACTATTAGACTTAGGGAAAATATTAGTAATTGCTTGTGTAATCTCACTGCTCTTGGTTTATTTTTATCGATAATTTGCATACTATTATTACTTTTCTGGTGGGGCAACATCTAAGTCGAATCAGCAAAAAAATATATGATGCTGTTTACGAGCAAGAAGATTTTATAGCATCTTTAGGTAAAAAGTATTTCTGTAAATGTTATTTTTAGCCGACGATAAATATTTTTACTCTAATTACAATGCATTTATTTGACTGTTATTTGTATTACTTCATTAACTTTCCATGCATCTACCATCTTAGTAATCTTAGAGCAATACTTAGCTACTTTTGTTTCTGTATCCGCAAAAATTGGATAGTGGAAGTCAATAACGCTAAAATCTTTGCCTGATTATACGTATAAACTTTTATCTATTAGGACTTACGCAAAAATTGCTAAAAAGCTTAATTTCTCGAACCGCCAAGACGCCAAGATCGCCGAGAATTCGTAGAGTGTGCGTAAGTCCTATCTATGTTTTGTATTTCCCTTTAGATAATTTGCATTAGTTGCTTAATTTACAAAAAATTTACGTAATTTACTGAGTTCTTCATGAGTTTTCTATTGAACATATCTCGTATAGAGAATAATTTAGATACTAAGGCAGTACACATATTGAGTGACCGTGAAAACTCTATACAAGCTAGATGTTATGAGCGGTAATTAGATCTGCTGCAATCTACTCATAGTCTTTTATTTGACAAAAGCTTTCTAAATATGACACTTTCTGCACTGCAAAAATTTTTACTACCACCTGCGATCGCTTCTCTAAGTGTATTTTCTTTAATGTCATTTCCCCTTGCGACACTAGGCGATAAACAAATTGCTATCAAATTTCAGGAAGAACCTATTTTTTATGGCAAGCTTAGAGATATTGCTATCCCTTACGTAGTTTTTGCAACAGCACTGAGTATAGGGTCTGGAATTTCAGCACTTGCTTTCTGTGGTTGGCGAAATTCTTCTTCCAAATCAGCGAAAATTCAGCAGGAATTATCTAATCTAGAACAACATCTACAGCAAAAAGAGACATTACTAAAAGAATGGCAAGTTTCCGAGCCTCGATTGCAAATTTCTGGATTAAGCGCTTTTTTAGATGACGAAGCACCTTTTGACCAAGCTCTCATCTCAAAAAATCCAATAACTGCATCTCAACCTATTGGAGCGCAAACCCCGACGCAGATACACGCACAGCCAGTAAATCCTATACCAAAGGTTGCAACTCAATCAAATACCACTATTAGAGATATTGCTGCTACTTCTGCGTTTGCATCTGCTCAGACTTTCCTTGGCTATGCTCAAGAAAATCCCAACAATATCAAAGAAATTACTGCTGGTGAAGTGAATCAAACAGCAATTATGCCATCAGAATTTGAAGAGTTACAAAAACAAATTAAAGAGATGATGCTACAGATGCAAGCAATGCAGGAGAATTTGCAAATAACGTCTCAAGCAACAAATACTGAGGTAGAATCCCCAGCTAAATTTCAGATTTACTATAATACTGTCCTTTAAAATCTACTCAAATCAATGCCCACTGAATTGGTGGTTATTGGGTAATTAATATCTGGATACCAGCCTCAATATGAGCGCTGGTATTCCAGTTTTTATCTATCAAAAACAGAGGGATGGAAGGCTACAGTATCCCGTCCTCAATCAAGTAGGAAGTAGGGTAGGGGTAAATAGAGACAGAATTATTTTATGGGTTTGATGCCCTTAGAGCTTTTCCTAATTAAATGAGGTACATTATAGCCCCCTTCTGGTAAGCAAGAAAGGGGTTGAAGGTGGGGTTTAGTACCTAATTGAGAACCGGTATAATTCTCACCGGAGAAATTCTGAAGGAGTCAGATAGGCATTCGTTTGCCTATTTTTAATCGGTAGAGGTAAGGTACTTTTAGAAGCTATGGATTGCGGCGGGATTTGATATCGGTTTCCCCAACCACCATTTAAGTCTTCCGATTGCTGACGAGGTGGTATTGTTTTCCCCGTAGGTAGGGGTACTGTTAAAGTTTGGCTAACTTGTAAATATTTTTCACCTTCGTTAGTAAAGCGAATCAAATTACTTTCAAGCTTTTCAAGCTGTTGATTTTCTAACTTCAACTTTTGAGAGTTTTGATTATCTGGCTGTTCCGACTGAGTAGCAGGATCGAAAATAGCTACAAATGTAACGCCACCTTCTGGAAACAGTCGTATTTGTGCTGGATTTACTTGCCAGACTTCTTGAAAACTACCATTGGGTGAAACTTGCCACAGATTCAGCGCAGCCTCCCATTTTCCCTGTTTCACTTCCACAATTTGACGAGCCAGAATTGAACGGTTAGTATTCGTATCTGAATTCAGTAAAGCTTCTGTTTGTCCTGATACTGGATGCAAGTAACGCACAGCGGCCACTGTAATCTTGCTAGATTCGGGCAGATTGGTACTACCTACGACATTGTATATACCTTTACTTGATATAGGTTGTATATCTCCGATTTTCATCTCTACCTGTTCTTGTGCTTTTTGAACACAGCCATAATTGCCAGCTAAAAGTATTAGGCAAGCACCTATCTGGAGATTAGTAGGAAATAAAGCTTTAAGTTTAGTCAAAATAGTCTTTAAATCAAGATTTTGCATGGCAAAAAGCAGATTATCTAGTTTATTTGCAAATCAGCTTAGATTTTTACCTATTATGCCCAATTTGTTTTGAAAAATAACAACTTTTATCGACTCTTAATCAATTAATTGAAAATTAAAAATTTTATTTAATCTAGTGGTTAATACTCATTTGGTTTGCTAAAGTAGCGACATTGAATAACCTAAATATGTAGTTGTTACCCAACTAGGCTGATGAGGCAAACAGTACTCGATTGTTATAAATTTACTTTTCCAAGCCAGTACCACAAGGTTTATCCACTGCTTTGTACTGTCGCCGTCTCGATTTGCTGGGTACTGGCAGTGAGCGAAAAATCTTCAGCTCAAGTCAACCCATCTCAGCTAAAAACTATCGATTACCAATTGGGTTTAGCAGAACCCCCACCAGTGCCTAAATTATCTGTTGATAAAAGTCAATCTCAGTTAGGGTCGCAAACATTGCCTTCTCCACGCGTAACGACTGGTGTAGCAGTTGCACCGATCGCTAATCCAGTGTTGAAAGTTGTAGAACCCAAACCAGTCAACGATCTCCAAGAAATGGAGAGTGTCTTCATCCAGCAGCAGGTAACTGGAAAAGCCCCAGCAGCAGCACATAGTTCTGTTGCACCACGAGTGGCAGCAGGTGGGGACACTTCTAACCTGAATTTAGGATTGCAGGGACAGATGAACGGTTCGGAGCCACCACTCGCCAACTCGTCTGCAACGCCAGAATCAACTGCACCAGCAGCACCAACTTTTAATCAACTATTCAGTTCTCAAACAGCCCCCCTATCACCAGTTCCCAACTCGGCTGCAACGCAAGAATTCACTGCACCAGGAGTAGCACCAACTTTTAATCAATTACTCAGTTCTCAAACAGCCCCTCTGCCACCACTTCCTAACTTACCTGTAACCCCAGAATCAACTGCACCAGGAGTAACACCAACTTTTAATCAACAATTACCCAATCCACAGACAACACCATCATTTCTTAATACAACTCCCACTCCAAGCACAGCAGTGCCAGTTACCCCATCGATAACTACTCAACAACGCCGCCAGCTCACCAGCAGTAGTTTAAGGGAACCCTCTTTACAATTCCAAGGAGTTTATATTAACCAAGGTGGCGACACCTCAGCACGGGCGAGAGTCACCGGAGTCTACCCATTGTCTCCTCAAGCTTTGATTGGAGCAACCCTGGACTTAACAAGCCAAGGCAGTAACCGCAACTTCGATGACTCCCGAAACGATGGTTTGAACATCAACGAGCTTTATTTGGCGACTTCACTAGCAGGAGTACCTAATCTGCGGTTTGTGATCGGTCAAATAGATTTAACGTCTTATTTTGATCGCAACAGCTTTGCTAAAGATGGAGCTAGTCAATTTTTTAATCCGGTGTTTCAAACTAACCCAGCACTGGCGGCAACAGGAATTAGTTCCCGCACTGGTTTATTAACCGATTGGAGTATCACCGACAATATTGAAGCCAAAGCGGCAGTCTTTTCATCAGCAGATAAAATCGGTGACTTTTCTTTAGATGGATTTGCTGGCGAAGTCGGCGTCCGTTACGGCAATGCAATTATTCGTGGTACTTATGCTAGCGATCGCGACGCTGGTGTTAATGATAGCTTCCTTGAAAGCTATAGCATTGCCAGAGGTAACAATCAATTTGGCACTGATAAAAACGATCGCGAAGAAGCATACGGTCTTAACGCCGAAGTCTTTATTCCCAACCTGAAATTAGGTTTGTTTGGGCGCTACGGTCACTATGAAAACCGCACTTTAGGAGAGGGTGCAAATACTTACGTCTTGGGAGCTAGTTTTGTGGATCTGTTTACCCCAGATGACCGGGTAGGAATAGCTTATGGACGCGCTCTCTCTAACGAACAGCTACGTCGTGGAAATAATCCCGATGTATTAGAAATGTTCTATGATTTTAAATTTCTTGACAATCTACGGCTAGGCTTCTCGGTTCAAGCGCGTGATGATTTCTCAGAAACAGTCTTCGGTATCAGAGTGAAATCAGAATTTGGTATCACTCCCAGAGGGAGAATTACTCAATGAGCCAAAATAATATAAATAAAAAGCAAAAGGGAAAAGCTAAAAAAATTAAATATCGTTCTCTTTTTACTTGTTCATTTCTCCTTTTTACTTACTTGCTAACTGTGCCACCTTTGGGCAGTATTGCCCCTGCTCAAGCACAGAGCTTATCAACATCGGCACAAAAGGGTTTTGCATTCTTAAAAAAAGGCTTGATTAATGATGCGATCGCAGCCTTCCAACAAGCCCTTAAAACTCAACCACAATCTTCGCAAGTTAGGTTAGGATTAGCGATCGCCTATCGCAAAGCCGGACGTATTCCCGAAGCTTGGGCTACCTATCAACAAGTACTGGCGGCAGACTCCAACAACCAACTAGCTTTAAAGACAGTTGGTATATTGGCTACTTATCGTCCTGAATGGAATTTAAAAGGAATTGAAGCTCTAACAACTTTATTAGAGTTAAATCCTAATGACTCAGAAGGTCGTCATTACCGTGCTCTACTCTACTCTTATCAAGGACGTTTAAGCGAGTCCCTGGCAGATTACCAAATCGTGCTGAACAACAACCCCACACCAAAGGCAGTCCTTGATGCAGCCCAAACTTATAGTTACAGTGGGGATTTTCCGAAAGCCTTGGAGTTGTTTAACCGTTATCGCGCCACTGGCAAAGCCATTACAGATTATGCAGCACTAGCCTACGGTCGCACCTTACGAGAAACAGGCAATCCTGGAGGGGCAGTACAGGTGTTAGAAGCGCAGTTGCAGCGCTCCAATAAACTTAACGAGATGGGGTTTGAAACCCGTAAAGAACTAGCTGTAGCATACCTTGCCAATCAACAACAAGCTCAAGCGTTGGCGGTTTTGGATGTATTACAGGGAAGGCCAGATGCTATTTTGCCCTTAGCGCGATCGCTCAATGAAATTCGCAAGTACACCAATAACCCCACCCTTACCCAGCAAGTTTTAAATCTCTACCGTCAAGCACTGCAAACCGATCCCAACCCTTCCCCCAAACTACTGCGCGAAGTCGCTGATGTTTTTACTGGGTTCCCCGAAGGACGACAAACAGCACTGCAACTGTATCGACGGGTGGCGTTAGAATTTCCCAACGATCAAAGTCTGGTGGTGCAGCAATTAGCTTTGGAAAATCAGCTAGGTTTGCTCGGTAAAAATGACTTGAAACAGCGTTTAACTACTGCAATACAATCAACGCCGAGCGATCGCGTCCAGTTGCAACAGCTAGCTAATGCTTTAGTGAACATTGATGTTCCCGACCCAGAATTTTTACCTGTGTACCAAAATCTTTTACAAATGGGGGTTAACGTACCGTTTTTGAATTTCCGGGTGGCGCAAATGTATGTGCAGCGCCAAGAGTTGAATGGTGCAAGGCAAGCTTTGGCAGCTTACACAGCTACCCCCGCAGGTGCTAAAGACCTCGCACCCCAATTACTAGCAGCAGAAATTGAGCGTCGTGAGGGTAATCTCGAAGCTAGCGCTCAACGTTACCAAGCTGTGATTGCTAGCAAGCCAAATAATAGCGATATTATTGATGCTGCTTTGGGCGGATTGGCTGGAGTGCGACTGCAACAAAAGCATTTTGATGAGGCTGTGACAGTTTATGACCAATTAATAGCTCGCAATCCGCAAAATTTGTCGATTCAACTAGGGCGGGCTAGTATCGCCTATCAAGCCAAGCGGATCTCCCAAGCAGAAGCAGAGGCAGTTCTCAACAATTGGTTAGCTACACAACCTGCAACCAATACTCCTCCAGAACTATACAGTTTGATAGGAACGCTGCCTACTGATCCGCAAAAAGAAGCTTTATATAGTTATCTGGTAGAAACTGACCCTACTTCCATACCACTACAACTGCGCCTATTACAGGTGATAGCAAAACGCAATCCTGCCCAAGCACAAGCGCGGATGAAGCAGTTGATTGCCCGTATTCCCAACACTTCTGACTCATACCAGTTGCAGGCAGAGTTGGCTCGATCTGTAGGTGATTTGAATTTGGCTAGCAGTACCTATCAGAATATTTTGGCGCAGCAACCAGATAACATCGATGCTTTAGCGGCTTTAGGCGGAATTCGCTTTGAACAGCGCCGCTTTGAATCAGCACAGGAGATTTATGCTCAAGTGTTGGCACAAAAACCGGAAGACAAAGGCACACGCCGCGCCCTTGCTGGATTAAATGCAATTTTAGATCAGCCTTTGACAGCACTGGCACAGCTAGAACAACTGCAATTAGAAGCAGCCGCAGAAGGAGGAAACGATAGCGATGCATCTCGGCAAATACAGCAAATCCAAACAGACTTTCTGCTACGACGAGGATTTCAACCCCCTTGGGAAGATTATCAACGTCGAAACAGAAATTAGCGATCGCTTAAATCTTTTACAAATCAAACTGTTCTTAGGATGTGGCACTTCCCAAAAGTGGCAGCTATTGCCTGCCTGATTGGTTTATCTGCCTGTGTCTCTAGTTACTCGGCAGCAAACCCCAAAACGCCGGATGAGCAAACTCCGGTGGCAAATGTCCCCACTGAAGGTAGTAGTCAAAATCCCACTGGATTATTAGCTGATCTCCCTGAATCTACGCCCAACCGGGAATTACTAGCCCAAAGTTGGGATAGCTACCGCCAAAGATTTATTCAGTCAGATGGGCGGGTGATTGATTACGAAGCAAGCGATCGCTCAACTAGTGAAGGTCAAGCTTATGCTTTACTTCGAGCAGTACTGATTAACGATCCGACAACTTTTGCCCTGACTTTAAACTGGTCGGAAAATAACCTCCAGCGCCAAGTAGGTGGTAAACGCACAGATAGTTTGTGGGCTTGGAAGTGGGGACGAAAAGAAGATGGTAACTGGGGTGTCATCGACAGCAATTTTGCTAGCGATGGAGATATAGATGCGATTACTGCCCTGATTTTAGCATCACGGCGTTGGCATCAACCCGAATACTTGAAACTAGCAAAACTCAAACTGCAAGATTTGTGGAATTTGTCCACTATCTCAAAAACCCAAGGTAAGCGCTACCTGTTACCAGGGCCTGTAGCTGCATTTGTTCCGAATGCATCTACCGTTTACCTGAATCCCTCTTATTTTGCACCCTATGCTTTTCGCATCTTTGCACAAGTTGATCCCCAACATGATTGGTTGAGTTTGGTAGACAGCAGCTATCAAGTGCTAGAAGATTCTGCAAAGCTTTCTAGCGTAGGTTTACCCAGTGATTGGGTAGCTCTAAATACCAAAACAGGACAATACCAAACCCTACCAGCATCTAGCACTCTGAAGAGTTTGTATAGTTTTGATTCCTATCGAGTCTGGTGGCGTTTGTCGTTGGATGCTGCTTGGTTCAACTCACCCCAAGCGCAGCGCTATCTAGTGACATCTACTCAGCACCTGCAAAAACTATGGAGTAAACAATCCATACCAGCACGCATTGATCTGCAAGGGAAACCATTAGTGGATTACGAAGCTACATCCCAATACGCTATGTTGTATGCCGCCATGCAGGTAGTGAAACCAGCGATCGCTCAAGAACTGCTTGTGAAAAAAATACTGCCTCAATACAAGCAGGGAATTTGGGGAGACCAATCTGCTTATTACACCCAGAATTTGGCTTGGTTAGGATTGCTACCTCCAAAGACAATTCCCCAGCGATTGCTTAAATGATATCCCTTGATGCTGAGTTAGGGTACAAGCTTCCCAACCACCTTTTACTTACGACAGATTGACTTCCGTAGATTTTTTGAAAAAATCTGATGGGATATTTTGAAGTTCTAAAAGCAACAAAACACCTGTGCTTTTTACGTAAAAAAATTCAGTAAATTCACACTAAAATCACGCTCTACCATGAAGCAATTGTTCCATCTTTCCCAAATTAGTAAAAAAGCAATTATTGTTACTTCTTGCTTTTTTTTGTTTCCTAGTTCATTATTGAGCGCTCAAGCTCAAACCAAAGGTGATCTGCAACAAGAAGTAACTTTATTAGCTCAAGCAACGACATCAGAAAATACTAGTAAAGCAGACTTAAAAGCTCCTAGTGCCAAGAACCTGGCAACTTACACCCTAGAATTTAATCGTAGTCCGATTGTGGGTAATCGGATGCGCTTGCGCGGGGTTTACTCAGAAGGTCGTCTAGCATTTACCCGTCCTCGTGGCTGGAAACTAGATCGGGGTAGGGTACAAGCTTTAATCCGTTTTCAACACTCACCATCGCTGTATGCCAATCGCTCTAACCTGACTGTGCTATTGAATGGCATCAGTGTTGGTAGTGTACCACTCAATCGTAAAGAGTCCCAAGTAGGTCAAGTACTGTTCAATATCCCACCCAAGCTGCTGCAAGACTACAACGAACTCACATTGGTGGCACAGCAGAATAATACGCTCGAATGTAGCGACCCTAGTAGCCCCGACTTGTGGACAGAGATTCTGCCAGATTCCAAATTAATCTTTAACTATGAACGGCAGCCGATTCTTTTGAATTTCAGCCGCTACCCTTATCCTTTCTTTGACGAATTTGGCTTAGAAACTAACCAAATTGCTTATTTACAACCGAGTCAAGTCGATCAATCCTGGTTGACAGCAGCAGCTCGCTTACAAGCGGCATTGGGGAGAATCGCAGATTTTCGCCCGATTCAGACGAGCGTAGTGTCTGATGTGGCAAATGCGAAGGCAAACGATCGCTTGGTGATCATTGGTACTCCCAACGAGCAACCGACCTTAAATACTTGGAAGAATTTGCCCCTGAAAGTTGTCAGCAATCAAATTCTTGATCGTGATAATAACCCCGTACCAGATGAAACAGGGGTGTTGATTATAACTAAAGCTGAAAAGAGCGGGGTTCCGGTTTTAATTGCTACTGGCAACAGTGCAAAAGCCGTAGAAAAGGCAACCCAATTTTTATCACAGCCAGACTTGCGGAAAATGGGTACTGGTCAGGTGGTTTTTGTCGATACTCTCAAGGAACCTTCGACACCAGGACTCCGCCAATGGCCTCGTTATTTGCCAGAACAAAATTCTTTTAAACTAGGCGACATCAAAACCCAAGTAAACGGTGAGCCGTTTAGTGATGTAACTGTACGTGGGATCGGAGCGCCACCAGTCGAAATTGATTTTCATGCTCTACCAGATGATAGATTTCTCCGGGGTAGTTCCATGAATCTGGTGTACAGCTACGGGCCGCAGGTTAATCCGCGAACTTCTGCGATCGAAGTTTTACTGGATGGAGTTTTCATTGGTGGCGCACGTCTTGATTCTGAGGCGGGAGAAACTCGCAAAAATCTTAAAGTTAATTTGCCGGAAAACTTGATTAAACCCAACTCGAAACTGCAAGTTTTCTTGCGGATGAATCCGAGAGAACCCTTTGATAAACAGAACTGTCTTCAGCCACCAGACCAACAACTTACAGGTACGGTGCATTCTGATACTAGCTTCGACCTGAAGCGGGAAATCTCTACACAACTACCAGACTTGAACCTGCTGAAATTCGGTTTCCCCTTTGCTGCACCACAGGATTTGTCTCAGACAGCGATTGTTGTGCCACAAACCCCCTCGAAGACAGATGTGTTGACCTTGTTGGCTTTTAGCGAACGTTTGGGAAGGCTTAGTCAAGCAGATGCTGTCAAACTAAATGTTTATACACCAGATGCTTTGCCAACACAAGCCCGCAAAAATGACCATTTGGTAGGAATTGGAACGCGAGAAGACTTTCCTTTTCCCGAAGTATTTAATTCTACAGGCTTCAACTTGAGTCAGGCATATTCCCGCTCCTCTGCCAATGCTGTGGTTCAGACCCCGCAGGATACACAAGGCATGATTAAGCAAATTATCTCTCCTTGGAACAGCGATCGCGTTGTTCTAGCTTTAACATCTCAAACCGAAACTGGTTTAGAGCGAGTGCGACAAGTCCTCAATCAAGACCCTTGGTTCTTCCAACTCAAGAAGGATACGGTGCTAATTAGTAGCGATCAAAAAGACCCAGTTTCCTACGATGCTGATGCCTATCAACTACAGTTTTTCCAAAGCGCCTCAAACACTCGTCGCTTAGAAAATACCACTATCCTCAGTAAAGCATCACGCTTTTTACAAGAAAATTGGCTATTGCTACCTGTGGGCATTTTTAGTGTGTCTCTAATTCTTTACGGGATTCTTCAGTTGTATATCAAGCGTTTGACTGCTGATAAAAAGTAGACACTTTCGGTCAGGTATCGCCAATCTTAAATTTAAATTTCAAAATTTAGATCCACAATGTCATCTTCCCCCCCCACATCGCCCCGGAAATCACGCGATCGCCAGCGCTTAAAATTGAGCAATTGGTTGATTGATATTACCCCTAGATTTTTTGACCGCACTCTCCAAAAGGTGGGTGTGAAACAATTTAAGTGGTTTATCTTGCTGCTGTTGGTACTCTCAGTACCACTGATTATTACTCCAATAGAAGTTTGGCAGCAGGGATTGGTAGCAGTGTTTCTTGTGCTACTCGGTCAATTGGTGATACACGCAGAGTTTCAAGAGTCTTATTCAGAAATCAGCCATTATTATCACCTGTTTATGCTGTGGCTGAGTATGGTAACAACGCTGCGTTATTTATACTACCGCACCAGCTACACCCTGAACTTCGATGGTTGGCTCAACAGCATCGCTTGTGTCTTCTTATACGCCGCCGAACTTTATGCCATCCTCACCTTGGTATTGGCATACTTTCAAACCCTGAAAATTCAAGAACGCCAACCAGTTAATCTAACAAACATTCCTCAACAGGAATGGTTCAAAGTTGATATCTACATCCCCACATACAACGAAGATGTGGAGATTGTTCGCAAGACGGCTGTGGCAGCCTTAGCCTGTGATTATGCTCCTGATAAAAAAAAGGTTTATGTCCTTGATGATGGTCGTCCAGAAAAGTATAAAGAGAACGACCCACGCCGAGAACAGTTTAGCAAAAGACGAGAACAGCTACGGCAAATGTGCCAAGAGCTAGGCTGTATCCACATGACGCGGGACAATAACGATCACGCTAAGGCTGGTAATATCAATACCGCCTTTTACAAAACCGACGGCGATTTGGTGTTGATTTTGGACTGCGACCACATTCCATCGCGGCAAATTCTCTTGCATACAATGGGTTTTTTCTTCGATCCCAAAGTATCGTTTGTCCAAACTCCTCACTGGTTCTATAACCCCGACCCCTTCGAGCGTAATTTAGTCACTAAAGGTAGAATCCCCGCAGGCAATGAACTGTTCTATAAGGTACTGCAAAAAGGTAACGATTTTTGGAATGCCGCCTTTTTCTGCGGTTCCGCAGCGTTAATCCGCAAATCCCACGCTTTAGAAGTTGGGGGAATTGCAGTGGAAACCGTGACGGAAGATTGCCACACTGCTTTGCGATTGCATTCGCTGGGTTACAAGTCTATCTACTACGACAAAATTATGGTCGCTGGTTTAGCGCCAGAAACGTTTTCTTCTTACGTGGGACAACAAGTGCGTTGGGCAAGAGGGATGGCACAGATTTTGCGATTAGAAAACCCCATTTTTAATCCGAAGCTGAATTTAACATTTGCACAACGGATTTGTTACTTTAGCGCGACCTCACACTTTTTGTATGGCTATCCTCGACTAATATATGCGATCGCTCCCACACTATTCCTATTATTTGGCATTAACTCTGTCCAAGGTTTAGGTTTAGAAACTCTAGCCTACGCCCTACCACATATTCTCCTCTCCCTTTTTACTAACTACATCATTTACAAAAACGTCCGTTTCTCCTTCTGGAACGAAATTTTTGAATTTGCGATGGCTTTCCAGGCTGGGTGGGTGACGATGTTAGCGCTATTTAATCCCAAGCTGGGTTCATTTAACGTTACCGACAAAGGAACGTCTATAACCAAACGCACCTTTGATTGGGAATCGATGCGTGGTCTTTTGGTGGTGACAGCACTTGTAGTCTCTTCCTTACTAGCTGTTCCCTATTGGCTGCTGCTACATCCTGAAGATTGGCAAGCGGTCTTAGTCAATACCATGTGGTCTATTTTTAATTTGGTTTTGCTGATAGCTGCTTTGCTGGTTGGCTTTGAACAACCACAAGTACGTACCGCCCACCGTTTACAGCGTCGCCTCCCCATCTTAATTACCAGTAACGGTCAAACAATTATGGGCAAAACGGTGAATATTTCAGAAACTGGGGCATTAATTTCTTTAGAAACTTGGCCCAATTTACTGGAGGAAGCGGAAGTTGAGGTGATGGGAGATTATACTGCTAGCGCCTCTTTAACAGCACAGATTGTCCGAGTTTCTCCTATTAATGACACAGAAACGCTTTTGGCTGTTGATTTCGTGAAGCTCAACAATGCCCAACGCGATGCTTTAACTCTAGTTTTATATTCTGATGTCCGAGAGTGGTATTCTCAAAAGGGCCAGTATGTAGACCGACCCTTCGCTTCTCTTGGATTCTTAGCTACAAGTCTGACTCGGGCCTTGCGTGACGTGAAACAAACTAGCCGTAAAAAGGTACGTAAGCAGGTAAATAGCCATAGCCGACTCTACTGGGATGGTAACTTCTTCTTTGCAGTAGCGACAGAATTAGGAACAACGGGTTTGCGCTTGGAAATAGAGGATACAAAAGCCGTGTCTTCTCACAAAATGATAGGACAACAGGATTTGCACACGATGCGAACTGTTAAACCATTAGTTGGTTTACTGTTGAATGAGGATGAGGATAATCTCTCATCTAATCGATTTGTTGCTGAAATTTATGCGGTAGAAGAACAAACCAATGGCAAGATTGCGCTTGAGTTAAATTTTCCAGAAAAATTTAAAGAACGTCAAGACACAAAAATTAAGCAATTGTTGGAGGTTCTGTAACAGATAGGACTTACGCAAAAATTGCTAAAAAGCTTAATTTCTCGAACCGCCAAGACGCCAAGAGCGCCGAGAATTCGTAGAGTGTGCGTAAGTCCTAACAGAGCTACTTGACTAGATTTTGACCAGCGCAAGCTCCATTTAAGTCCAGATGTTGCTTGCGCTTGGGAGTGTTTTAAATTGCAAAAGTCAATTCAATTATTGTGGGGTGTGTAGCGTTCGACTAAGCGCTACCCACCCCAAAATAAATAATCGAATATTTTTATAATTTGTCAGTCCCTAATAACCCTTAGCAATCAAACTTTGCCAGCCAAGTTCATCAACTGTTTGAAGTTTACGAGATAAATGATATTGTTGGTGCTGTCAATTTTGATCCACCCTTTCTCATGCAGCTTTTCCATAATTTTGGTGGTTTCGTCAACACCAATTTCTGTTACCTCTGCTAAATCTTTGAAAGGAATGTTAAAAATTTCCTTTCCACAATTCGATTCTTGACCATAGCTTTCGCCTAAAGTCACTAGAGTATGGGCAAGTTTGACTGCTGGTGGTGAAGACCGCATTTGTAAGCGCAAGTTAATTTGCCGCAATCGCCGCACCATCAGTTGTAACATCCGATGATGTAACTGTGGGTCTTTGAACAAGATTTGAATAAAACGCTCTCTAGATACACTCAGCAAATTCACAGACGAAAGGGCTATGACATCGGTTGAGCGTGGAGATTCATCCAAAATTGCCATTTCTCCAAAAAAATCGCCCTTACCAAAAATTGCCAGAGCTACTGAATCTTCTGCGACGGTACGCCGGACTTTGACCCAACCTGAAACAACGAAGTAAACGGCGTTACCCCAGGCATCTTCCATCACAACGGCTCGCCCAGATGGGTATTCATGTTCAATTGCAACGTTGAGTAGCCATTCCAAAGTTTGGGGGGTGGCTGTACTCATTAAGGGGAAAAGCTCACTAAAAACCTCAGTCTGCATGAAATATTTATAAAAAATGGATTCAAGAGTAGGAAACTAACTTTGTCAATATAAATTTGTTTAGACCGTAATCTTATTTAGAATACGGTAGCAAAATCTCTATCTATTTGAGTTTAACTCTAAGCTTGATTAGTCTAGAGTTCGATTACAACATAACAATTATGTATAAAATTGGAATCAGCGATTTCACTTACAGAAATATGATTTAAGGTTTAATCAATTAATCAAAATTTTAGTTGTAGATATAAAGCTTACTAGTATAAAAAATATATCAATTAAAAATTGCCACGATACATAACGCATTCAAAATTAATCCCATGCTTTTAAGCGTGGTTCTTCTTGCTTCTGCCTTTTGAACTTTTAGTTTAGTAACTGAGGCATGAGGGGATGAACTTGCTATGAATTCTCCCCTGCTTGCCATCTCCTAGTTTGGTACACCACCTTAATTGAGCAACTAAATGCCTCACAGGCTACTCCTGGCTTCTTAAAGATTGGGCAGCAAGATAGATTTTTGTCCATTCACCTAGCACTTGATGGGTTTTGAGTTTTAACTGTTGGCCTATTGCTTCTATTGAGTTACCTGTTTTCCGCAAATCTAAAATCTGCCGCCCCAGAGGAGTTAATTTTTCATCTAGTTGCTGCCATTGGTTTTGCGTTAAACCCAAGTTATGTTCTTGCAAGGAAATTGAGAGCCAATTGTCTACTAGCTCTGGTTTACCTTTGAGGGCAAAAACACGCACAGCGTGGTAACTGATTTTTTCTCGCAGACGGTATACTTCTTTAGTCGGCTTATTTAATCTGTGGGCGATCTCTTCCTGGGATTTACCTTGTAAATATAGTCGTAGCCACTGTAGTGCGTCTGTTCCCAAATTTTCTTGTAAATAATTTTCAAATTCTTTTTGTACTGACTGACGTAGGGCAAGTTGTTCCTCTAGTTGTTGTGCTTCTTGATATTCTGCGATCGCCTGACTATCAACTAAGTTAACTCGATTGTCATTGTCGTCAGTGAGAACTTCTTCTGACACCATTCTAATCAAGTCACGACCCGGCACTTGGGTTAAGCCACCGCGCTGAGTGCGGCGCAGGTAATTTACAAACCGATAAGCTAATAGGGGCTGATTGCGTACTGGTCGCAGACAATATTCTTCTACACTGGCAAATAGCAGAGCATCTCCCAATCGTCTATCACTTGTATATTTGGCAATATCAGCCATTTGCTGTTGCATCTGGCTGTCGCTTTGCAGTAATTCTTGGAGTACTTCTTGCAATACATCTATGACACTACGCTGGCGATCGCGGCTTAGGGCAACCCAAGTCTGAATCTTATTCCGTAATGTTACTAAACTCCCCAATCGCGTTATCAAGTTCCGATAAGCACGTTCTCGCCCTAGCCCCAAATAGCGTTGACGTAAAATTCTCCAGCGATATTCCATCGCTTGCTTGGCGATGTCGAATTCTTTAGGGTTAAACAGATCAAACCGTTTGGAGTCAGATCCCAACAGCCAGAGAATAATGCTTTCTCTAGCAGCTTCATTTTGGTCTGGACATTCCGCAGCCAAGCGCTTTCGCCAATCTAGAGCTAGTTGTTCCACATCTGTTGTCATAGTGAGATTGCGTTCCTCGAAACTCAATTTTGAAGTTTGCATCACAACCCCCGTTCGTCCCACCTAATTGTTTAACTGGCAACTTGCCCGAATTTCATGAGTCTCATGAAAATAGCTCAGTGATTCCACTTTTATTACGTCTTAATTCACTAGAATTATGCAGAAATTTCTATATTGATGTTTTGCTGACAATTCCAAAATGCCCCAAACCCATACCTATAAAGCTTTTGGCGCTATTTTTTAATTTAACCTTTTTGTAAAGTTATGTTTTGTAACTGAGAATAAAAATCTGCCTACAGTGGTGGGTATACAGTTAGTAACTTTATGGACAAATGTCCTCAAGCAACTTTTCCCGGTGTTACGCAAAATGGATAAACTGCAATATCCTCTATCCCTAAACTATACGTCGCTGGGACTACCTTTCTTGTAATATTCAGGCTGGCATTTATATCTGCATGAATAAGTTTGCCAATTTATTTTTTCTAAACTAGCTTCATCCACAACTGTGTCTCTAACATTGGCAAGCTGTTCTTCTTCTTACAACTTTTACATTTTCAAAAATAAATAGTCAACAGTCAATATTGATTTTGACTATTGACTTTGACTGTTGCTTTCTCTCTGCTCCAAAATTCAACTTATGCAAAATTTGAAAACAGAAAGAATGCAATTTTCTAAAGTTTTGATAGTCAGAAGTCTGACAAGAAACTTATCTTTAAATTCATTTATGGGAATTTTTTGTTTTGAATTCCCCTACAGGAGGTTAAATCTATCGACTGTTGGATCTAACAATGGGATTTTCTACAGATTCTCGATAGCCTTGGACTTGTTCTGTGTAAGCAATTGGTAGAACAGCTTCAACGTTTTCATGGGGACGAGGAATAATCACCCAGGATTCTAATGTACCGCCATAAACATTTTCTGCGGCTTCAACACCAGCAGCCATAGCGGCTTTTACTTCAGAAACATCACCACGAATATTAACTGTAAAGCGAGCGCTACCTACTCTGATATAACCAACGAGGGTGACTCGACCAGCTTTTACCATAGCATCTGCTGCTGCTAGCACCGCAGGGAAACCTTTCGTTTCAAGTGCTCCAACTGCCTGTAATGACATTATTAATCTCCTGTATGAATAAACGATATGGGGGCTACAAATTAATTGTACGAAGCTTCGCTACAGATGTTGATAGCAAAATTGCTTAGAACATGCGGAAAGGTTCTGATTTTTCAGTGAAATGGATTGGTAATATGGTTTCCACATTTTCCGGAGGATTGGGAACTATGTAGTGAGTGATTACTGTACCAACCTTTACTTGCTCTCCAGCAGCGATTCCGGCTTCAACAGCTCTATTTACTTCAGAAACGTGTCCCCGGACAGCGACTAACAAACGAGCGCTTTCTGCTTGACCATAATACACAATTGTGACTGCGGCAGCTTTGACCATTGCATCTGCTGCTGCTAAGACACTAGGAAAACCTAAAGTTTCAATTACGCCAACGGCCATTGGCATGGCATTAGCTCCTGGATTAAGGGATAGGCGATTTTAATTGTACGTGGCTTTAGTCCCAATTTTGACATTTTAGAAAACTTTTTTTGATGTCATAGTTTTTGGGGAAGTGGGGAGAGACGCGATGAATCGCGTCTGTACAATTAGGAGTTAAGAGTTAGGAGTTGGAAGTTAGAATGTTTTGAGAGTCTCTGGACTATGTTTTATGTATTACACATTAAACTTTTTGCATGTTAGTTTGTGTAATTTTGTTGTTTATTGGTAATTTAGATTTAATTCATCTCCTGTTGTTCCCCGAATACCCCAGTTGTGTTTTGGAGTTTCTGTAATTGTGATTTCTATATCTATAGGTGCAATTGCAACTTGTTCAGATAAGCGGGAAAACAATAACCTAATTAGTTTCTTTTTCGTTTCAATAGTGCGTCCCTCAAACATACTAATCTCAATGATGATGTATTTTTCTGAACGTCCGACGGGATAGATGAAATCATCGGGTTCGAGAGGAAAGAAACGATGGGCACGCTTGTCTTGAGGATATACTAAAGCTTCAACAACACAAGAATGAATTGCCTCAGAAATGGCACTGCGAGAATGACGTATAAATGAAGCAGTGCCATAGATTTTAATTTGTACCATTGACCTTTATCTAACTGATGAACTGGTTCTAGTCAAGTAACCACATCTCATTAGAACTCTCAGGATACTCATTTGGTTGATTTTGTGGTTGATTTTGAGCTAATTTTTCTGATGAACGATGTGATTTTTTGTAGTTAAGTGGATTGTAGTGGTCTTTTACGGGTTTTATAGCACTAGTTTCTTTTACAGCTACAGCAAGTTTAGACTTATCTTCTGCTGTTTGTTTTAAAGCATTAATTTCTTCTATAAGCTTAGAATTTGCTTCTGCTAGTTGCAGTGCTGTTTTTTTTGTTTCTTCAAGTTCTTTTGTAACCTGTTGTACTAATGATTTATGTTCGGATGCTAATGTTTGTTGTTTAGATAGTTTTGATTGCAAATCAGCAATTTCCTGCCCAAGAGATGCTTCCTTTTTATGGCTTTTTTCCAGATTAGCTGTCAACTCTTTGACAATTGCTTCTAATTCAGCTTTAGTTGGAGTTGTGCGCTTGGTAGAATTTGGCTCAGGTGTTTGTGCTGAGGATTCTTCATCTAATGAAGCTTGTTCTTCGGCAATTTCTTGTGCTGTAATTTCGATCGCAGATTCGCCTTCTGAGGGTGTAAATTTTTGCGCCTCTTCTTGTAGTAAGTCAGAGAGACTTTGTTTCCTAGCCATTATTATTTTCTCCAATCACGCTGTAATTCATCAGCTGCACGGCGGTAGTCTAACTCCGCCTCCCGTGCATTACTTCCTCGCCATTGACTAATCGCTACACCCTCAAGTGCCGCTCTTTCATGAGCCTTATAAGCACGGATAAAGGTATTACAAGCAGGAATACCTAATCGAGTGAGAGTGTTTTTTGCTTCTAGTGCTTCCCCTATACTGCGCGTATCCACTTTGGTAAGCAGTACCCGATGAGGAGTTCCCACGGGAATGACCGCTTGCTTGACTGTTTCCACTAGGATAGCTAAATCCATTGCGGCTGGGGGTGTAGGCAAAACTAGATAATGTGCGATCGCAACTACCGCTACTAATGCTTCAGAGCGCAGCGCGGGAGGCGTATCTACTACTACTAAATCGTAACCTGTTATCTTTTGTAAATCACCTAAAAGTGTGGGATCTGTTTCTTGAGATAAATCAAATCCCATTCCTTGCTGACTGCGCCCAAACCACCAACTGGCAGAACCTTGAATATCTGCGTCAATCAGCAGTACCTTTTTTTTCTTCGCAAAGTTCGCAGCCAGATTGACTGCGGTGGTCGTTTTACCGACTCCTCCTTTACCGTTGAGAATAGCGATGATTTTTGGCACTGCTTTAGCTAGGAAAAGGGAGTGGGGAGTGGGGGGTGGGGAATAGGGAAGAAATCTTTTTCATTTTTGATTGGGATTTTTTAATTATGGATTGACTTGAAAGAGTGTTGAGTACTGAGTTAGTTATTAAAAGTTATTAGTTATCATCCTTCTCTTCCACTTTCTACTCCCTACTCCCTACTCCCCCATGATGAATATACCGCTTTATGTGGGCCTCAAGAACATGAAAACTCGTAACAATAAAATCAGAAGCCATCAATTCCCCAAACTCTTATGACAGCAACTTACAATTTGCCTGATGGGCCTCAAATGCCGCGCTGGCTGCGGATGATCAAGTTTATTGGTCAGCCTATAAAATATGTGGATGATTTTGCCAAAATTTATGGTGACACCTTTACTATCAGAAGTAGTCGCTCTGATAACCATCTTGTGTACTTTAGTCAACCCCAAGCGCTTGAGCAGATTTTTACTGCTGATTCCAGCCATTTTGAGGTTGGCAGGGGGAACATAGGACTAAAATTTTTGCTTGGCGATCGCTCTTTTATGTTAGCGGATGGCGATCGCCACCAGCGCCAACGGCAATTACTAACTCCTCCATTTCATGGTGAAAGGATGCTAGCTCATGGTCAGGATATCCAAAAAATAACCCGACAGGTGAGTAATGAATGGCAAATTGGCAAGCCTTTTAAGATCCGCGAGTCGATGCAAGAAATCACTTTGCGTGTTATTCTGCGGGTTGTATTTGGTTTAAATGAGGGAAAACTTTTTGAAGAACTGAGGCGATCGCTAAGTGACTTACTAGACTTCATCAGTTCGCCTCTAATGTCTAGCGCCTTCTTTTTCAGCTTCATGCAAAAAGATTTCGGTGCGTGGAGTCCGTGGGGCCGAATTCTGCAACAACAGCAAAAAATTGATCAACTTATTTATGCTTTGCTTCGAGAACGTCGGGCACAATCCGATCAAAATCGCCAAGATATCCTAAGTTTGATGATGGCTGCTCGTTATGACGATGGTCAAGGAATGTCAGATGAAGAATTACACGATGAGTTGATGACACTGCTAGTAGCGGGACATGAAACTACCGCTTCTGCATTGACATGGGCTTTTTACTGGATTGACCATTTACCAGAAGTGCGTGAAAAGTTGCTACAGGAACTTAACACGATTAGAGTTAACCCCGATTTGAGTACTGTAGCTAAATTGCCCTATTTGACAGCAGTGTGCCAAGAAACATTGCGAATTTACCCAATTGCCATGACTGCTTTCGTGCGGGTTGTGAAGACCCCAATTAAGATTATGGGCTACGAACTGCCACAAGGGACGGCAATAGTCCCCAGTATTTATTTAGCGCATCATCGAGAAGAAGTTTACCCACAATCAAAGCAGTTCAAACCAGAACGCTTTTTAGAAAGACAATATTCACCTTATGAATATTTCCCCTTTGGTGGCGGTAATCGTCGCTGCATTGGGATGGCATTTGCCCAGTATGAAATGAAAATCGTCTTGGCAACTATTTTGTCAGAATTTCAAGTATCGCTAGTCAACAAACGTCCTGTGCGTCCTGTGCGCCGTGGGTTAACAATAGCCGCACCGACTGGAATGCGGATGGTTGCAACACCTCAAAGTAAGCGTGCAAATACACCAGCGATCGTTTAGGCAAGTAGGGTGAGGTTTAAAAATGTACTTCATGCAAACGAAAACCGCTATATACTCAGTAAAGCAGATTCCGGTTGATTACGGTGTCTTTGTAACCAACGATTCCAAAACAGATCAGCCGTTGTATTTAGTCGAATTTGCTGCGATCGCAAACGCGCTGAAGCTACACTTTGCAACTCCCAAAAACGTTTATCATTGCTGATCCAACAAACCTCGATTGCGGTAAATCAATGGAGTACTAAGTTTCTAATTCGAGGTTGGAACCCAGCCAGCGAAAAGATTTTTGCTTACACGGTAGTAAAAGTGATGGGGTGTTACTCGATTTTCTGATTGCGAGTACATAAACTCCTCCTGATAAAAATTGTAGAGACGCTTTTACAATTAGCATCTCTACAAAAATTTTTATTGGGGTACTAATCAAAATCTCTGTACGAATAGATGGCAGGCTAATTAATAAGGAATGGCTCTCAAAAAGCCACCAGCTAAGTTGAGCGCGAAGAAAGCTAAGATCGGAGAAAAATCCATACCACCCAATGGGGGAATAATTGAGCGGAATAGATTCAAATAAGGGTCGGTTATCTGGGCTAAAGCAGCAAATGGCTGATTATACCAGTTGATTTGCGGGAACCAGGTCAACAAAACCCGGATGAGTAGCAAATAGCTATAAAAGGTGACAAAGGTAACTAGTGTCGTAATCAGTAAACTCATGGATAGCTTTGTTTCCTACTAAGTGTCAAACGCGGTCTTATCTTTTAATTTTAATTTAGTCTATGTCATGATGTTTGCGGATTTAGCACTTACCACACTTGACATTTTCACCACGCCTGAACAGACTTCAAGAGTCTTTAGTGAGGGAGCGGTCATTGCTTGCTTGGGGTGAACCACTATTAACATTTCCCAGTTGCTTCCGCACATCATCTATTGTGGCATTTAGCTGGGCAATTTTATCTTCTAGCGATCGCCTAGCCGTCTCTATACCGATGCTCTCGCTTTCTGAGGCTTTCATCTGACGCCGCTTTGCTGCTATTTTCTTGGCTTCGGCTTGGCTATCCGTTAGTTCTGTCTCCTCCTCTGCTAGCAACTCTGGATTGCGTCGAGAAGCAATCAGTGCCCCAATAACACCGCCAAATACACCACCGACAAACGCCCCTGCTACAAAACCACTGCCAAAACCATCTCGTTGACTCATATCTTTACCGCCTTCAACAAACCTTGCAACTTTTACAGTAGTTATGCTATCTTGCTGCCCTAGCTGCATAGTAGCTTAAGTCCCAAAGATGCGATCGCCTGCATCTCCCAATCCTGGCACAATATACCCCTTGTTATTCAGTTTTTCGTCAATAGTCGCCGTGTAAATTATTAAACCTGGATAAGCTACACTCAGTTTTTGCAAAGCTGGTGCAGCCGCCACCACGCAGACAATCCGGGTCAAGGATGGATCAGCACCCCGTTGTGTCAATTCTGCCATTACCGCCATGATTGACCCTCCTGTTGCTAACATCGGATCGGTAATTAACACTCGTGTTTCGGGGTCAAATTTTTCTGGTAACTTGTTCAGATAACAATGAGGTTGCAGTGTTTCTTCGTCTCGAACCAAACCATAATGGTAAATAGAAGCTAAAGGCAGTAAAGTCTGCGCTCCCTCAAGTAATCCTAGTCCAGCCCGTAGAATCGGTACTACTGCCACTGGTATTCGCGGATCAATCACGGTTGCTGAACAAGTATCCAAGGGACTCTGCACGGTCGTTTCTTGGGTTGGCAACCAGTCTCGCGCAGCTTCATAAGTCAGCCATCTTCCCAATTCAGTCATGGCACTGCGAAATAACACTGAAGGTGTGCCTGCATCACGGGCAACTGCCAGCCAGTGTTTGATCAGGGGATGGGGTGGAACATAAACCCGCAATTGTAGCGTCATAGCCAGAAATAAGGGCTTTTTTATTGTATAAGAACTGAAAACACCATAATACTCTTTCCTGCATCCGGCTGACAGCTGATAATTAACGCTTAATTAAGGCTATCAATCTTATTGATAAAATTTTTCATTAATAGTTGACATTAATTCTCAATCAAACTATATTGTTATACAGTGTTCTCCTCTCTTTTAAGGATCGGCAGACGGGATTAGCCAGCAGCAGCAGGCTCGTCCCTCTTTTTTTTGATTGGGGATTGGGGACTGGGGATTGAGGGATTGTGCATTGAGCATTAGGCATGGGGGAGAATAACTAATGACAAATGACAAATGACAAATGACAAATGACTAATATTATTGATGCGATCGTGATTGGGTCTGGGATTGGCGGATTAGTAACAGCAACCCAGTTAGCAGCTAAGGGAGCGAAAGTGCTGGTACTGGAACGTTATTTGATTCCAGGTGGGAGTGCTGGTTATTTTGAACGCCAAGGCTATCGATTTGATGTTGGTGCATCAATGATTTTTGGGCTGGGACAGAACGGCACTACTAATTTACTCACCCGCGCTTTGTCAGCTGTGAATGTTAGCCAAGAAGCGATCGCAGATCCGGTACAGATTCACTATCATCTACCCCAAGGTTTAAACTTGAAGGTTGACCGGGTTTATGAAACATTTTTGCAAAATCTTATTGCTCATTTTCCCCATGAAGACCAGGGGATTCGTCGCTTTTATGACGAATGCCAAAAAGTATTCAAATGCCTCAACAGCATGGATTTGCTGTCCCTAGAAGAACCTCGGTATCTACTGCGAACATTTTTCCAACATCCTTTGGCGTGTCTCGGTTTAGCTAAGTATCTGCCTCAAAATGCCGGGAATGTAGCACGGCGCTACATCAAAGACCCGCAATTATTGAGATTTATCGATATGGAGTGTTATTGCTGGTCGGTGGTTCCATCAGACATGACACCAATGATTAATGCTGGGATGGTCTTTTCTGACAGGCATTATGGCGGAGTTAATTATCCTAAAGGCGGGGTGGGACAAATTGCCCAAAAACTGGTGGAAGGTCTAGAGAAAGCTGGAGGTAAGATTCAGTACCAAGTTAGAGTCACGAAAATTCTTACAGAACAGGGAAAAGCGGTAGGTGTGCAACTAGCTAATGGTAAAGTATACCGGGGTAAACGCATAGTTTCTAATGCTACACGCTGGGATACATTTGAACAATTATTATCAGTAGAAGAAATGCCACATAATGAGAAAAAGTGGCAACAAAATTATCAAAAATCTCCAAGCTTCTTGAGTTTGCACATCGGGGTAAAGGAGTCAGTTTTACCTGCGGGGACAGAGTGTCACCATATTTTGCTGGAAGATTGGGAAAAGATGACAGCAGCAGAAGGCACTATTTTCGTTTCGATTCCTACATTGCTTGATCCAGATTTAGCACCAATTGGGTATCACATCATTCACGCATTTACGCCTCACTGGATTGATGATTGGCAAAAACTTTCTCCAAGTGAGTACGAAGCCAAGAAAGAAGAGGCAGCTTGGCGAATTATTGATCGCTTAGAAAATATTTTTCCCGGATTTGATGCTGGATTGGATTATCTGGAAGTGGGAACACCTCGCACCCATCGCCGCTTTTTGGGTCGTCAAGATGGCACTTATGGGCCAATTCCCCGGCGCAAGTTGTGGGGGTTATTGAATATGCCTTTTAATCGCACAGCTATTCCAGGACTTTATTGTGTGGGGGATAGTACCTTTCCGGGTCAAGGGTTGAATGCAGTAGCTTTTTCTGGGTTTGCTTGTGCCCACCGCATTGCCGTAGATTTAGGATTGTGAACTACCCCTTTAAAGTTCCGTCAAATGCTATTGACGCTCTCGATTCCAGGCTTTGACCAAATATATGGCTGAATGGTTTATCAAGAGGCGTTTTAGCAATGTGGTTTGTGTAGTTGTGCATCACTTTAATTGCTATGCCCAGAATGACTTCTGGTTGTTGCCTCAAATGTACAAAGAAAGTAGACAATCTTGTCTACTAAAAGTTGGTGCTATTGTATTTCAAAGGAGACAACCTTGTCTACTCATTTAACTATGACTACTGAATCAAGTCACGCTCGGCAACAAATCTTAGAAACGGCTTCTGAACTCTTTTATCAGAAGGGAATTCAGCATGTCGGTATTAATGAAGTCATTGCAGCGTCAGGTGTTGCTAAACGGACGCTTTACCGTTGGTTCCCTTCCAAAGACTTATTAATCGAGGAAGTGATGAAATATCGCGCTATCCAGTGGTTGTACTGGTTTGAGGATGCAGTTTCAGAGCGAGGTATTACACCCAAAGAACGTTTATTAGGAACGTTTGATGTGTTGCGTGAGTGGTACTCAAGTCCCAATTTTCGGGGTTGTCCGTTTATCAATGCTGTTTTGGAAATTGCCGATGCTTCTCATAAAGCACATCAGGTTTCAATAGACCTACGTGAGTCAATTCGACAAATTATTGTGCGCTTGGCGGCTGAGGCTGGCGTTAAAAATCCGGAATTCTTTTCGCAACAGTACCTTCTGCTGATTGGAGGAGCCAGCTTAATGGCAACAATCGAACAGTCACCCAACGGAGCAACATTTGCTCAAAGTGCCCTCTCGGTTCTAATTGATGCCAACATAGGAAATTGACATAGACACATGGTCAATTACACAAAAAAATTAGGTAAACTTCGCTTATATAACCGTGACTTCTAGTTGTTCGGTGTTCTGGTACAAGATGTAAGTCAACTTAGTTAACAGAGCTAGATAATTTGAATTTTACTTGCAGCTTTCGTAGCTTTTTCTCTAGCCTCTTGGACATTAATACCTTTCGCTAAAGCTACACCCATTCGCCGATATGGATGAGCATTAGGTTTACCGAATAACTTAATATCTACATCTTTTTCTGACAAAGCATCGGCTACACCACTAAAAGCAATAGAATCAGATTTTTCGGAAGCTAAAATTACCGCACTAGCTGATGCTCCTAGCTGTTCTATATGAGGAATTGGCAAGCCTAAAATTGCTCGCAGATGAAGTTCAAATTCATTGAGATTTTGTGAGATTAATGTCACCATTCCGGTATCGTGAGGTCTGGGAGAAAGTTCAGAAAAAATCACTTCATCTTTGGTAATGAAAAACTCAACACCAAAAATTCCGGCTCCTCCTAAAGCATCAGTGACCTTTATGGCTATTTCTTGAGCTTTTAATATCTTGTCTTCAGAAATTTCTGCGGGTTGCCACGACTCTTGATAATCTCCTCTTTCTTGGCGATGACCAATAGGAGAACAGAAAATAGTGGGTGCATTCCACTGTTTAATTGTCAGTAAAGTTATCTCAATTTCAAAATTAATAAATTCTTCTACGATGACCTTTTGACTGTCTCCTCTAGAATTAGCGATCGCATAATTCCAAGCCTTCTCAACTTCACTCTTTTCTTGCACTACAGACTGACCTTTACCAGAGGATGACATCACAGGTTTAACAACATTACTAAACCCAATTTCATCAGAAACTGCAATCAATTCTTCTAGAGTTGTTGCATAACCATATTTAGCCGTTCTGATGCCTAATTGTTGATGTGCCAGTTCTCGAATTCTATCGCGGTTCATTGTATAGTTAGTAGCAGCCGCAGTCGGTATAACTGTAATCCCTTGCTGCTCAAATTCGATCAGCTTTTTTGTTCTGATTGCTTCAATTTCTGGTATAATAATATCTGGCTGATATTTTGTTACTACAGCTTCTAAATCATCAGCACTGAGCATAGAAATAACTTCATAAGCATCAGCAACTTGCATCGCTGGAGCATTGGCGTAGCGGTCAACGGCAATCACATAATTACCAAGACGTTGAGCTGCGATCGCAAATTCTTTGCCTAGTTCTCCTGAACCCAGCAACATCAATTTTTGGGGCAACTTAATACTCATTAACTTATCCAGTCAATTTCAATTTAATCATCTTATAATTTTTTGTGTTTTCATTACCATTTTTTCAAGAATTAAATTTAGCCCCGCGTAGTTGCAAATCTTGACGTTGCAGTTCATTTAGACCAATACCTTCCCCAAACTGACACTTATCAACTAAAGTCTCTAGCCAAATAGTCTCGTTAAGAGTTGTGCCTCGTAAATCAGCATTTCTCAAATCGGCTTTCGTAAAATTTGCAAATAATAGGTCTGCATTGACTAAACTACTACCTTGTAGATTAGCTTCTGATAAATTTCCCCGAATTAAGTTTACCCCATCTAAAATTAAACCAGATAAATCTGCTCCTATAAGATTAGGAAATTTTAGCTGACTTGGATATTTAAAAAACCGCATCATCAAAATGATGTTTCGTTCATTTAATCTTATTTTAGTTAAAAACTCATAACGAGCTATGCCCAATTGCTTAAGAGTTTGTAGACGCTGTGAGGGACTTTGTTCTAAAAACTGAATAGCTGTGTAGCGTAAGTCTTGAGTAGGGATATTTAACATGATTTTTAGATTATCGTGATAGTTTTGCCAATAAAAAAATAACAGATTATATAGTCAAATAATAGTTTCCGAAATTGAAAGTGGCTTTATATAAAGCTACTTTGTGTAGTGGATTCATAGGACTAGCCGGAATACCTACTGATATTACGATTACATTGTATTCCAATGTAAAACTAGCATCAGCCCTTTTTGCCCTTTATGGCATTGATACAAAAAGCGAATCTACACGAGTACTAGTTTTAGCGGCTGCGGTTGGAGTAAGTGTATCTGAACTGGCTAATCAATTAGGAACTCAAGTAGGATCGCAAGCTATTCAGAAAGCTTTGATGTCTATCCCTGGTAAAACATTTGCTGAGATAAACAAAGCTTTGGGAATTAGGTTAATCTCCAAAGCAGGCGAGAAAACTTTAGCCAACGTAGCAACAATCATGCCTTTTATCGGGTCTGCGGTTGGTGGTACGGTAAATGGGGTAATGATGAATGCTTGTGGACATTCAGTGATTGCCTTCATCAAGGTTTGGAAAAGGTTATAAAGTAAGGTGGTATTTGTAGCGATTATCTAGATTGTTAAGTCTAGATAATCACTACCACATAAAACTTTTCTACTTTTCGCCCTTCTCCTGCTGTTTTCGTCGCTCCTCAATGCGAGCAAAAATTTCATCAATAGTGGGATTTCCCAAGATTTGATCCCTGTCTCGTGTGTAATCTCCACTACCTATTTCAAATTGCTGCATAAATCTTGCCATTCCAGCAGGGCCAAGAGCCTTTGTTAAGGCTTCTATTCCCAGTCGCCTAATCTCAGCTTGAGTCAACTTAGTCACGTCTAGCATTTATTACCTCCGATACCCACCGCAATGGGTTTTCTACTCTCACTTGTAGCATGGCGCTGTTTTTTGCTCCTAAGCGCAACATTCTGTCATCAGTTGTTAAAAAGATATCGGCATTTCCGACTTCTGCACAAGCAATATGAGATGCATCAAAGGTTTTTAATCCGAGAGCAACAACTTCTCTAGCACGGAACTTAACCTGTTCTCTAGCCATAATTTTAGTGCTTGCTAAAGCAGCCCAAGCCATCATTTGTCGTTTTCTTTCTCCGTCTGGTGTCTGTTCCAACTCCTCATCCATAACTTCACTTCCCAGTAATTGCCATTCACCACTCTGACAACGAGCCAAAATGAGCCTTATAGCCTCGGCTTCTAAAAAATCCGTTCTTGTGTCTGATCGTCAAAAGGGCGATTCAGACAACACACATCTAAATAAATTAAAAACTCCATCGGTACATTTTGCTAGGTATGATATTTGATCTGCAAGCATTTACCTAGTAATAACGAGCTATGACCCAGAACTACCGCATTACTCTACTACCCGGCGATGGCATTGGCCCTGAAATTATGGCAGTGGCGGTAGATGTGCTGAAAGTCGTAGGGAAGCAATTTGATCTGAAGTTTGAATTCCAAGAAGCCCTCATTGGTGGTGCAGCAATTGATGCCACAGGTGAACCCCTACCATCTGCCACTCTAGATACCTGCCGTAACAGTGATGCTGTGTTACTTGCTGCCATTGGTGGTTATAAGTGGGATTCCCTACCATCCAATTTACGCCCAGAAGCAGGTTTGTTAGGGCTACGTGCAGGTTTGGGATTATTTGCCAATTTGCGCCCAGCGAAAATTTTGCCCCAGCTAATCGACGCCTCGACTTTGAAACGCGAAGTTGTGGAAGGCGTGGATATTATGGTGGTGCGTGAACTCACTGGCGGAATTTACTTCGGTAAACCCAAGGGGATTTTTGCTACAGAAACTGGTGAAAAACGCGGTGTAAATACGATGGTTTATAGCGAATCGGAAATCGAACGCATTGGACGAGTGGCGTTTGAAGCAGCCCGCAAACGTGGCGGAAAACTTTGTTCGGTAGATAAAGCCAACGTATTAGAAGTATCTCAGTTATGGCGCGATCGCATCATCCAACTTTCACAAGAATATCCAGATATCGAACTCTCTCATTTATATGTAGATAATGCTGCTATGCAGTTAGTACGCTCTCCCAAGCAGTTCGATACTATTGTCACAGGCAATTTGTTTGGTGATATTCTTTCTGATGCTGCTGCTATGCTCACAGGTAGTATTGGGATGTTACCCTCGGCTAGTTTGGGCGCTTCTGGACCTGGTGTGTTTGAACCAGTTCATGGTTCTGCCCCAGATATTGCCGGACTTGATAAGGCAAATCCTTTAGCACAGGTTTTGAGTGCGGCGATGATGTTACGCTACGGTTTAGACCAACCAAAAGCGGCAGATCACATCGAACAAGCCGTATTGCAAGTTTTAGAACAAGGCGATCGCACCGGGGATATAATTTCTCCAGGAAAAAACCTTTTAGGTTGCCGCGCTATGGGCGATGCACTGATTTTAGCTCTTGAAAGAAAATAATTAAAATGCTACTTGGGCAATTTGGCAACCTTTGCTATAAGTTTCGGGTAGACTAAAGGGAAATCTAGCAATCAAATAACAGTCGATAGTGTACGCATTACGACAAGGTCAAGTAAATTTTACCGCCCAGAAGAACCAATCGCCTTTGATTGATCCCGCCCTAATCAGAGCCGCCGGGCAGATATACTATACTCACTGTGAAGTACATCCCGAAATAGCTGGGCAACCTTCCGGTGTAGCAATTAATCGTGTGACTCATCGAGGTAAAGTTATTTTCACTAATCAACCAGTTCTTTTACCTCAAGAATGTTTTGTGCCCTTAAGTCAAATAGAATCGCACATGTATTAGTCATTGGTCATTGGTCATTGGTCATTAATCATTAGTCATTAGTCATTAGTTCTCGACAAAGGACAAAAGATAAACGACAAATGACACAGGACAAATGACAAAGGACAAATGATTGTATGGACATTTTGTTCGCCATTCCGGCGAGTGTAATGGTCTTTGCTTTGGGTGCATCTATTGGCAGTTTTATTAACGTTATTGTTTATCGGCTACCTGCTGGGTTGTCAATTCTTTGGCCTCCCTCTCGTTGTCCCCACTGCTTAAACCAGCTAAAAGCTCACGACAATGTACCAGTATTTGGTTGGATTTCCTTAAGAGGGCGGTGTCGATATTGCAAAAGCAAAATTGCTGTCCGTTATCCTGTGGTAGAAGGGGTAACGGGCATAATTTTTTTACTAGTTTTTTTGGTATTCCAAGTTTCGACTTTAACAATAGGCTATTGGGCTTTTTGTAGTTGGTTATTGGCGCTATCGCTTATCGACCTAGATACAATGACTTTACCCAATCCACTTACTCAGTCGGGTTTGGTGGTGGGGATTTTGTTTCAAATGGTGGTTGGTTTTTTACCAGAGGCTAGTTCTATGGCATTGGTAAATCACCTGATGATGGCAATAGTCGGTGCAGTATTAGGCTTATGGCTATTTGATGCGATCGCCCTATTGGGTTCAATTGCCTTTGGTAAAACTGCAATGGGTGCAGGTGATGCCAAGTTAGCAGCCATGATGGGAGCCTGGTTAGGCTGGAAATATTTACTCTTAGCTAGTTTTATTGCTTGTGTGCTAGGAGCGTTAATTGGCAGCAGTGTAATAATGCGTAGACGCAAAACTGCAAGCCAAGAGACATCGCTACCAAGGTTAGGACAAAAGATGCCTTTTGGCCCTTTTCTGGCTTTAGGATCTGTGATTACTCTATTTAGCGGCGAAGCCCTTTTGTCTAGCTACCTGCGGTTATTTTTTCCAGCGTCTTGAACTGAAGTGGGGAATAAGGGAGGGAGCAGGGGAGACTTGGGGACAAGGGGACAAGGGGACTTGGTGACTTGTGAGAACTTGCAACAAGTCTTTACCCTTGTCCCCAATTCTCAAGAGTCCCCAAGTCCTCTTCCCAATGCCCCATGCTCATTCATAATAAATATTTATAATTCGTGACTGTAACCAGCATTACCCCAGCTACCCTTGATATTTTGATAATATTCAGCTTGTGACTTGTATTACCCTTGTAAACTACCCTGGTGTTTAGACAGATGTGGCTCTCCCAATTCGTCGGGAATACCCAAGAGAACTCCATAGTTCTATTGGTCTGACATCCCTCCAAGGGTATAAATCCTGATTCCCAAGACCAAATCTTTTACCCATAGCTCTGGTCTACTCCTTCACAGAAGCAAGCTACGCGTAGCGTCCCGTAAAGAAGGGGTTTCTTGCAACATATACCTATAAGCTTGGTTTTCGCTTGTGGCATTGATGGTCAAAACACTAATTATAATATCCGAGAAATCGGTATTCCTTATATATCCTGGATGCAATCGTCATCAGCCGCTCACAATCTCCACTTTCTGAATACATTGTTCGCGTTAGGTCTTGCAGAGAAGGTGGGGACTTCCGTAATCCATTAACGACGATTAACCGTTGGCAATCACAACTAGTGCAACAGATGCTGATTGGTCATAACCTAGCAACACAAATCATTGATTTGGGTAGGAGGGGGAAAGCATCTTATTTGGAGGTTAGTATTCTCATGGCTTTGTCAGTATGTCCATATAATTAAGTCTGCTGAAAAAAGAGCAAGGACTTGTATTGGCATAAGTATTTTCGTTAAGCTGGCAACCAAAGATGAAAATTAAAGTCTGAATTGCTTAAAAGCTTAGTTTGACGATGTAGCTATTAGTCATTAATAAAGATAAATGATGAAAGGCTAAGGATAATCCGATACAGTTTGACATGTTTTCGACCTCATACCCACTTAAAATAAAATAAAAAATGGCTAACAACGAAGAATCACGCGGTTTAAAGTCTCTATTTGATTGGTTTGCAAATCGACGGAAGTCAGGATCTACTAGCCTCGAACGCCAAGAACGTGAAATTGCTGATGGGCTATGGCATAAATGTTCTAAATGCAGTGTGTTGGCATATACAAAAGACCTAAAAGCCAACCAGATGGTTTGTACTGAATGTGGTCATCACAATCGGGTAGACAGCGATGAGCGCATCCGTCAATTGATAGATCATAATACCTGGAAACCGCTAGACGAGCATTTGCGTCCAAGCGATCCGTTAGAATTTCGCGATCGCAAACCCTACAGCGATCGCCTGCGGGAAATGCAGGAGAAAATTGGCTTAATAGACGCGGTTAAAACTGGTTTAGGTCAAATCAATGGTTTGCCCATTGCCCTTGGGGTTATGGACTTCCGTTTCATGGGTGGTAGCATGGGTTCCGTCGTGGGAGAAAGACTTACCCGCATGATTGAGCAAGCCACTCAACGACGGTATCCTGTAGTTATCGTCTGCACTTCTGGTGGCGCGAGAATGCAAGAAGGAATGCTCTCTCTGATGCAGATGGCGAAAATCTCCGCAGCCCTACAGCGCCATAAAGACGCCCGATTATTATATATTCCTGTTTTAACTAATCCCACAACAGGCGGTGTTACCGCTAGCTTTGCGATGTTGGGCGATATCATTTTGGCAGAACCCAAGGCAACTATTGGTTTTGCCGGTCGGCGAGTGATTGAGCAAACCCTGCGGGAAAAACTACCTGATGATTTTCAGACTGCTGAAGATTTGCTCCTGCATGGTTTTGTTGATGATATCGTACCCCGTACCCAATTAAAGAACACCCTAGCCCAGCTGATTGCCCTACACCAACCTGTACTAACAACGCCTCAGATGGTGTTGTGGGAAACAATGTCCTTGACTTCTTCCGCCGCAGAATAGAGCAGGGGAAGCAGGGGAAGCAGGGGAAGCAGGGGGAGCAGAGGGAGAAAATCCTAGCTCATCCCCCTATCCTCCTCATGCTCTCTCCGGCTCTTTGACAAAAAGTAGTGGGATAAGCGCTGCTAGTCGAAATAGACTAGAGAGGGCGAACAACCCCAGTAAGCCTCCAAACTGAGCAAATTGGACGATGAAACTGCCTATAGTTGTGCCTAAAGCACCACTCGCTCCAGCAACGGCAGCTGCGATCGCAAAATAGATAGACTGATTTTTAACTGGTGCGATCGCCAATTGTATATTGTTATTACACAAGTCAATCGCCGCCCAAGTACCTCCAGCCAAGATGTGTAACAGGGGTAACCACAACCAAATGTCAAGGTGATCGGCGCCAATCCCCAGCCAAAGCAGTGGTGTGGCTGCAACCAAAATCCCAATACAGATTAGGATGGGACGATTGCCTATCTTGTCTGCTAATTTGCCCCACACGATGAGCATCAGCAAAGTCGCCGCCGCTTGCAGGCTGTTGTAGATAGTTACATAGCTCACGTCTAAATCGAGCGTGTCGAGCATATAGAGATTAAAAAAAGGACTGCTGAGGTTAACAGCAAGGGCCCAGAAGCTGACATACAGCAGAAATCTCAAAAAGTTAGAGTTTTTCCAGATGCTGGAAGCTGGCGCAACAGGTAGGGTCGAATCCCCATCTGAACTATCTCCCTTGCTCTCTATCCCCTGCTCCCTTGCCTCTTGTTCAAGCTTATTTGTTTGAGATAACTTGCCATAGTAAGTGTTTTGCGATCGCGGATTCATATCCACCTGGAAATATTGACAGCCCAATCCCACAATCCCAAACACTATACCTATCAGCAGAACCACCCCATAGCCTTGAATACTTCCACCATACCAATGTGATACGAGTAGACCGGCTATTGGTACGCAAACCAAATTGGTGAGGCTAGCAGCACTATTGCGTATCCCAAAATACCTGCCTCGCAATTGCCGAGGAACTATCATTGCTACCCAACTTAGCCACGATGCCGCTCCTAATCCTCCCAAAAGATTGCTGAATAGAACAATCAACAGTGTCAATATCACTAACTGGTGAGTATTAATCACGCCCAAATTGAGGCCGATAATACCGATTACTAAAACCAGCCATAGCAGCCGACCAATTCCGTGTGTCCGAAGAGAATATTGAAAGCGGCTGGTGCTACGTTCAGACAAGTAAGCACCCAACGGCTGAATAAGATTGACCAACATGGGGATAGAGCAAAGCATCCCAAATACCACTGGACTAGCACCTAATTCCACCAAAAAATTGCTGAGTAAAATTCCGCCAGTTCCAAGAGAGTAAACCGCAGCTAAGACAGAATCCGCAGTCGAAGCTTTTAAACTAGTGCGAATCGCATCCTTGGGAATTCGAGAGGTTTCAGAAAGTGCTGTGGGCGGTAAGGCAATCTGGGGAATTTCTAGAGTCCGTGGTGCAGTTGTTTCAACCTGAACAAAATCCATAATGTATGTTTATGAGTAAAACATTCTGACATAAATCCGGTTGTTGAGAAACTCAGTATGCTTCCATCAGCATTCTTGATAAGTTTTCGTTATTTTAGCTTGCAATTTTTAACCAAAATTTCAAATAAGTAAAACATCACTCCTTAATAACACAAGGTGCAAGTAATAAGAGAGGCTGTTATTTGTCTGTGATCAAGAAAAGATTACTTAATTTTTTGGGATTGGCGATCGCGATCGTCATTATTGACGGTAGTTAACTACGCTACACGTGGCAGGTACGCATTTTTGTTAGCAGTAGCGATCATTGCCATCACTTTAATGAACTTTGGGGGTTTAAGTCCCCTGCCTCTATAGGCAGCACGTTTTGTGTCGGGGATTTAGACCCCCGTCACAAAACGTAATTGCGAATTGCGAATTGCGAATTGCGAATTGGTTTAATTCACAGGCGACTTTTTGGAGGCGAAAGGATTTGACCAAGGGATGATTGTCCATAGCATAGTTAATGCCACTTTCATCTTCATGATGCGGCAGTTTTTTGTTAATTTTCCTAAATGTAATTAATTAAGAGTTAAAAGTTCTTCCCCTGCTCCCCCTACCCTCTTTCCTCCTCCCGATTCCCAAACAGTATTTTGGGCAACAAATTGCACTCCTAACGTGATATTGGTATTACAGCGACTCAATCTCTATCTATCAGTTAACAAGCATTATGGGTTTTGCAGACCTATCAATCGCAGAGATAGCAGCCGACTACAGCGTTCCTGTAGAAAAAGTGTTTTCTCTGTGCAACCAACTGGGAATTCCTTACAAACACCAAAAGACTCGTTTGGCGTTAGAAGATGCAAAGGCAATTATTTCCCAAATATCGTCTGAAATACGCCCAAAAGGTACTAGCGGCTCGATGGGCGATGATACCGAGGTCATCTGAAGGGTTATCTCGGATGGCTAATCACTGATAACTTGATAACTAATGATAAAAAACAATGAGTCATTAGCAATTAGCAGCTTGGAGATTGAGAATCGCTTTCTTAGCTGTGTTGAGCGTCAAAATCTTTAAGGGGAAACATGTTTAGAAGACTAATTGGCGTTGTTGTGGTTACTGTTTTACTCTCGTTTCAGTTGCTTGTTGGTAGCGCGACAGCAGTGGAACTCGACAAAGCTACCCGGACAGTGCCATTAAATGCTCAGGGTGATACTGTCGTACTTAGCCTTAAACAAGTCAAAGAAGGCAAACGCTTATTTAATTACGCTTGCGCCCAATGTCATGCTGGGGGAGTTACCAAGGTAAACCAGAACATTGGACTCACTCCAGAAGACCTGGCACTGGCAACACCCAACCGTAATAACATTGAAGGCTTGGTGGATTATCTGAAAAATCCCACTACTTACGACGGGGAAGAAGAGATTTCCGAAATCCACCCCAGTATCAAAAGTGCAGATATTTTCACAGAAATGCGAAATCTGACAGATGAAGACTTGGAGGCGATCGCTGGTCATATTCTCTTACAACCCAAAATCGTTGGCACTAAGTGGGGAGGCGGAAAAATCTATTACTAAATCCTGGAATTAGTGCTGAGTTATTGGGGCATAGGGCATAGGGCATAGGGTATAGGGCATAAGGCATTCCCCATTCCCCATTCCCCATTCCCCAATTTTCACAGCAGCACAAAATTATTCATAAGCTTTTTGGGCGATCGCAGTCTAGTATTTATTACTGATTGCACAGCTTTTTGCAATAAATTTCTCCCTATTGTTAAAAAAAAAATGTATCTATGACAGATTGTCATACTTTGGTGTTGATTTTATTTAAAATGAGAAAGGAAAAAAAATTTTTTGTTTAGGAGAGAGCCATGAAATTGATTTCGGCAACCTGGAGACGTCTTAGTTTAGCTGTGTTAACAATCCTTTTAGTTGTTAGCAGCTTTGCTGTTTTTACTCCCAGTGCTTCGGCTGAAACCTACCAGGTGAAATTGGGTAGCGATAAAGGAATGCTGGCATTTGAACCGAAAAAGTTGACAGTTAAACCAGGTGACACAATTGAATGGGTCAACAATAAAGTTCCTCCCCATAATGTTGTGTTTGATGCTGCCAAAAATCCCGCTAAGGATGCCGCTTTAGCAAAATCTCTGTCTCATAAGAATTTGCTGATGAGTGCTGGCCAAAAGGAAACAACCACCTTCCCCGCAGACGCACCTGCTGGTGACTACACCTTCTATTGCGAACCCCATCGTGGTGCTGGCATGGTTGGTACAATCACTGTGCAAGGCTAGAAACATCCTCATTCACACAAGAAAGATGATTTTCTGAGCTTTTATTCTCTGAAATTAGCTCATAGCAACACATCACACTCCTAGAGTGACGCATACAATGGATAAATGGCGGTAACGAGTCTTATCCTACCCTAAGAGGCTAAGTAACCTGTGGCAATAGAGGGGTAAACTCGTTACCGCCAATTTTGATCAAACTTGACTTAATCAGGCATTAATCGCGTTTATACTCTTGCTGGAGGCTTGTTGCGAGGAAATTCTGTTGAGAATACTTTTATTAATTCTACTGTTGGCGATCGCTCTATTCAACTTGATATTCATTAGTCCAGCACTAGCTGCCGAAATATCTAACGGTGCTAAAATTTTCGAGGCTAACTGTGCTTCTTGCCATATAGGTGGCGGTAACATCCTTATTAGCCAGAAAACCTTGAAAAAGGAAGCATTGTTAAAGTACTTAGAAAATTATGATCGCGACTCAATTGAGGCGATTATTCACCAAGTGCAAAATGGTAAAAATGCCATGCCTGCCTTTAAAGGCAAGTTAAGTTCTGAGGAGATTCTAGAGGTAGCTGCTTACGTTTTTCAGAATGCAGAACAAGGCTGGTAAAGAGTGTTCTCAAACCCGCTTCAGTTTTGTTGCTAAGAAAAATCAGCCCATCCCGCACTTTATCACCTGGAATGGGCTGAATAAAAGGCAACTATGCCAATGCTCAGAAAGCATTAACTTTCAAATGGCTGTGCCATCGAGCTTGTATCTTAATCCAAAATAACCATCTGGCGATTATTTTTCTGGACTAAACTTTTGTCTTTTTTCCTTCAATTCACGCAACTGTTCTACTAATTTTCCATCCGACTCAGCAGAGGGTGTAAGCTGACTCTTATTGACTCTTGGCAGCAATAATGATTCGGAAGTAGTAGCCCCCGATGAAGGCGTAAGCTGGTTATTTCTGATTTGCAGTTCCGGGAATGGTTTAGAAGTAACTGCTGGTGAAGTCGTAGATTGATTGCTATTGACTCCCGTTACAGATAATGGTTTAAGAGTACCTGTCGGCAAGGACGCAGGCTGGTTATTTCTGATTCGCAGTTCAGATAATGGTTTTGGAGCAGTGGTTGGTGAGAACTTAAGCTGATTGCCATTAACTTCTGGTGCAGCTAATGGTTTAAGAGTACCTGTCGATGAGGAAGCAGGCTGATTATTTCTGATTTGCAGTTCAGGAAATGGTTTGGGGGTAAGCTGATTGTTAGCCCCAGTGGTGTTGCTAATGTTGTTTTGGAAATTGAGGTTAAATGGATAGGAACTAATCCGTTTATCTCCCTTGGGGGATTGTTTGTTGAAATATTCCCTTGCTTGTGATTTCAATTCCGGAGAAACTAACTTATCTTGAAACTTGATATCTAAGACTTTACCATCAGGATCTACCACTAATACACCCAAAACAGCACCTTCAAGATTCGGCTTTTTCGTAGGTAGCGTTTGGCGGATAACTGGTTTTTGTTCAGCGCCGGGGTATTGTTGCTGGACTTCTTTTCTCAGGTTTGCGTAAGAGTCTAGCTGTGCTATAGCCAGTTGAGTTCCTTTAGCAGATAAATCAGGCGCTTGTGACGCGGTTCCCCTAATTAAAGTTAAGCTATCCCCAGCCCTTGGAGCTTGTTTTAGAGAATTTATCAACGGGTTTTGAGTAATTCTAGACCCACCATTAACCGATTGCGCCATTAGTGGTGTTGTATTTACCTGTGCTGTTGTAATGGGGCTAGTGACAGGTAGATTCGGAGATTGGGCATTTTGCAGAATATCATCAGGTATTTTCTGCGATTGCAATTCTGGTAATCTATTTACAGCCAGAGGCTGAGGTGCTTCGTATTTGCTCTCACTGACATTCACAGGAGAAGCTGATGGAGAGAATTTAGGGGTGGTATTGAATTTGGGGCTGTTATTGAATTTAGAACTATCAAATTTAGAAGCGTCAAATCGCAAATTATTACTAGGAATCATCCGCAAAGACTGCCTTGTAGGCAAGGAGGAAACTCGATAGTTATTTGATGATGCGGGTAGCGGAGGCAGTACTAACTGACTCGATGGCGCTGGCGCTACTGGAGGCAATATTTGGGCGCTAAAGTTGGGAGCAGAAAGTGGCGCTATTGGAGGAAGTTGTTGTAAACCAACTTGGGGTGTGCTTTGCGGCAAACGGCTTTGGTCGGCTTGACTCAATTCCAAAAGTCCAACTGTTTTTGATGATGCTGTATCTTTGGGTTTGCTAGAATCCATAGGCATCAATGGCACAATCATTGCGATCGCACCGTGGATGCCAAGAGAAGCTATAGCTGCTATCCCAATTGGCTGGCTTAATAGTTCTGGTATATTTCTAAACAGGGAGACGTAAGACATAGCTGTTATCGTTCACTCGGCTCAGTTGCAGTTGACTAGCGTTTTTCTCTTTTTGATTATCTTGCAAGATATTGCGAGATATGCATCCTACTAAGGAAATAATAACTTCATATCCTGGCAATAAAAACGCCAAAATTGCCATTTATCCAGGTTTTTAATTGATCAATGACGCTGTATCATGTGTTCCAATTTGAGCTTGCTAAAGAGATATTTTAAAAATTACTACTTTTGATTTCTTTTCTTATTGTTATGACGCACACAATTAAAATTAATATCTCGGATATTTATTAAAGTTTAACTGAAAGTACAAGTTTGAGTAGATAACAACATCTCTTGAAGTTGCTTCGTTTTTTCTCCTGTTTTCCACTCAACTACGCTTCTGTAACAGATGGCACATTTACTTATTATCCAAGACTAGCCCCTATGTAAAAATACTACCACATCGGCAGCCCTTAAATCTGTTGCAAATTGTACAATTTTATTGAAATTCTAGCCCTAAACCCCACTAAAGCTATTTGGGTTTTTATAAAAGCAGTCAGTCGTGCGATCGCAATTCTAACTTTTGACTACTTCTTCGTCAAAAAAGTTTAAACCCTCATCAATCATTGCATCCAAAATTTAAAATGCCTTTACCAACAGTTATTGTACCTGGATATCTAGAAAGCGCGATCGCTTACCGCCAACTAGAACAATCCTTACAAAAGTTAGATTTTCCCACCGTTACAGTACCACTGCGACGGCGTGACTGGCTACCCACTATTGGAGGAAGACCTGTAACGCCAATTCTGCAACAACTTGATCTTACAATCAAGCAGACATTAGAGCAACATAATGCTACTCAAATTAACTTGATTGCTCACTCAGCAGGAGGTTGGATATCCCGCATCTACATGGGAGAAAAGCCTTATTTAGGGCGCGGTAATGTCAAACCATCTCTCTGGGAAGGGCATCCACTGATTGCTACTCTCATCACCTTGGGTACACCCCATATTAGCCAAGAACGCTGGACGCGCTCCAATTTAGATTTTGTCACCAATAACTACCCAGGAGCTTTTTACAAAAACGTTAATTACGTTTGTGTGGCTGGCAAAACTATCTTTGGCCAAAGGCGGCGCGGTAGTTGGTTAGCTTACAGTAGTTACCAATTAACCTGTGGTAAGGGCAACACTTGGGGAGATGGAATCACACCCATTGAAGCTGCTCATCTGGAAGGGGCAGAAAATCTGGTGATTGAAGGTGTGAGGCATTCTCCCAGAAGTCCTGGGATTTGGTATGGTTCAGCAGAACCCTTAAAAACTTGGGTGCAATATTTGATTTAACTGATATTTTGTGCCATTACTAACAATCGCGTAGCAATGAATTACTAGGCTATCGTCTAAAAAAGAGTAGTAAACGGTTCCAGTCTACTTCAGTGGACTTGAGCTATTAGCCTCAGACTTAAGTCTGAGGCGGGCTAGTTAGCTCATCAAGAATCGTTTAATATATCCGATTTTAAAATTTGACTAGTGCAACATTTATTAATATTTCTTCGCTAAAATCATAAGTAGGAATAAATACTTAATTAAGAACAGGAGGGGTGAACTATGCAAAGCACCCAGTTCGACAGGATTTTGCGACGAGTAGCGACGATAATATCGGTCGTAATTCTGACTTTGTGCTTAATTTATATCTCTACGGGAGTAATGCTTTCTTTTTACTATGAACCGACAGCAGGCGGAGCTTATAACTCATTGAAGATGATTAATACACAACTGCCATACGGGTGGTTGTTTTGGAGAGCGCATGATATTGCTGGTAACGCGGTAATTGCGATCGCTCTGATTCAAATTGTGGTGATGTTTTTAGGTCGGCAATTTCGCAAGAGTTGGCTGGCTGCTTGGATTAGTGGGATTTTGTTGACCCTAAGTGCGATCGCACTTAATTGGACAGCGATGATCCTAGATTGGACTCAGGAAGGATACTGGCGTTTTAACATTGAACTAGGAACTATCGAAGCCATTCCTTTTATTGGTGGACAACTCCGCGAAATTCTAACTGGGGGTGGAGCCATCAACACAGTTACTATCCAGCACCTTTACACAATTCACAGTTATCTGATTTCGGTGGCGACCCTAGTTCTTGCCATAGTGCATTTATCTGCTTTACTGTGGCAAGAATGGGAAATATATCAAGAAACACCAACACCAGAAATTGATAATTCGCCAGGATCAAAAGGTGAATTTATTCCTTCCCAAGGATAATAAAAAGTTAAGGGTCAAGGGTCAGCCCCTTTGGGGAAGTCACGCATTTACGCATTCAAAAGTTAGGAACTGTCCCCCGTACTGCTTCTGCTGTCTTTATCCCCCAGGAGTGTCAGTAGTAAAAAGTTGAGATATCTTAGCGAGGGGGACTTCTTCAACTTCCGCTAACTTTTCTAAAGAGAGGCGAGTAGACTGGGTAGCACCAGATAAGCGTTTTAAAAGCTTAGGTCTGGGATCGTGTAACAAGTAGATAATGCGATCGCCAATTTCCCACTCGTATTTTGCTGGCATTACCTGTAAGCGTTCTTTTCGTTCTACAACTAGGGGTATCAACGCCCCAGTTTTAATCATTTCTTGGATACGCTCATTTTGACTAGAAAATTCTGACTCAGTTAGGGTAGTTGTTCCTAACTTGACTCGCCCATCATTCAAATATTCATTCCAAGTTTTAATTGCTAAGTCTGGAATAAAAGCTTGACTAACTTTATTACTAACAGAAGTACTCGCTTGCGGATCGCGGGGGAAAACAGCTAAGACACGCGGCGGATTAAACTCCTCAGATGCTCGTTGAGCTAAAACAAAATTCACCTCGCCATTACTAGTCATAGCCAAAAAAGTACCCATAGAGGCAAGTCCTGCCTCTTCCAAAACAGCAGCATCAAGCCCACTGCTAGCAATCACCCGCAGATTTTGCGCCTCGGCTTCCACAAGACGTTCGGGGTCAGTATCAATCATAACCACGTTTTCTCCCCGTTCTTGAAAGAAGCGGGCAATTAAAAGACTTAAAGGATTACAACCCACAATCACTGCCCCAGTTGCATCTTTGGAGGTGATTTTCAGCCATCTAGCAACCCAGCCAGCTGTTAGCCCTTGGCAGACAACAGTCGTGATAATTGTCAGGAAAACTAAAGCTTTGATGGAATCACCGCCATTAATGCCGCGCTGTGTCAGCGAAATTGCAAAAAAAGAAGCGACAGAGGCAGCAACAATTCCTCTAGGTGCAACCCAGCTTAAAAACACTTTTTGTCGCCAGTTTAAGTCACTGTTCCAGGTACACAAGAGGATATTAATTGGGCGAACGACAAACATTAATGCCAAAACAGTGAATAAACTACCCCAACCCAAAGCCAACACACTGGCAATGGATAAATCAGCAGCTAATAAAATGAACAGCACGGAGACGCTGAGAATTGTCAATTGACTCTTAAAGCTCCTTAACAGACGTTCTTCTGGAACTGAGGAGTTAGCAAAGACTGATCCTGCAACTACTGTTGTCATTACTCCCGATTCACTGCGGATCATTTGCGATAAGGTAAACAGGCTCCAAAGGATCGCCAATACCACTAAGTTTTTTAGCTCGAATGACAGAAAATCAGCGCGTTTGAAAATCAAACTCATCAGATAACCACCAGCACCACCAATTGCCGCACCAACACCCAGGCGTATCACCAAACCGACGATCGCATTAATGGGGTCAGCATCGCCATTTAAAATCGTGTCAAGGACGACGAAGGCGAGGATAGCCCCTACAGGGTCAATTAAAACCCCTTCTCCTTCTAGGAGTGTTGCTACTTGCCGATCTACATTGATTTGTTTGAGCAAAGGGCCAACGACGGTTGGCCCCGTAACCACAACTATGGAAGCATAGAGAAAAGCTATGTTCCAGGGGAATTCACCCAGCCAGTGAGCAGCCATACTCCCACCAAGCAATGTGATCAGCGTTCCTAGAGTGACGAGCAATTGTAAGCTGACTGAAACTCTACCTAACTCTCGCAGATCCAAGTTAAGTCCGCCTTCAAACAAAATGATTGCCGTTGCTAGGGCGACAATAACTTCCAATCCAGTGCCTAGCAAATGGGGATGCAACAGCCCGATGCCATCAGAGCCAAAGAGAATGCCCAACAGCAATAACAAAACGATGCTGGGTATCCGAAAGTATGCAGCCAGCACTTGGGCGCTAATGCCTGCAAGGACGGCGATCGCCATCTGTAGGGTAATTTCAAAAGATGCTTCCATGTTGTAGATTTTGAGCGATTTATTTCAAAATCTTTGATAAAAAACCGTAGATATTAACTTTACACGGTACAACATCATACCCTTTGTCCATTGCTGAATTTAGCTTTTCTATCTGAGCGCCCCTTTAAATCCCTAGCGCCGGACGCTGATAAATTCTGCGGTAAGTCCCAGAAGCATCTAGAGAATTCTTTTGGTGTCTCCATGTCTTTGTATCCTCTTCAAGCTTTTGTCTCCACCCAGTTTAGCCGCCACAAACTTTTTTTGGCAAAAGCTGTTGACAAAGATCAGGAAATTGGTTAACTTATAAAAGGTCTGAGTCCGATGCCCCCATCGTCTAGAGGCCTAGGACACCTCCCTTTCACGGAGGTAACGGGGATTCGAATTCCCCTGGGGGTACTAAAAAACAATGAAAAAGCAAAAGCATTTTTTGCTGTAAATCTACGAAATTAAACTATCATCCAGGTTTTTTCCTGAATGATAGTTTAATTAAGGTTCAATGCTTGGCTAACTCTTCTACACGTTGGTGAATAGCCAGAAGATTTGACCGCAAGTCTTTACTCAGGCGGTTTTCAATGATTCCCACTGGCATAGTCAGTTTAGGCCAAACTTGAATTGTGTAGCAAAGATTAGTTCCTACATACTCACCAAGAGAATAAGGTTCTAAACACCAGCTACCAGAAAAGCCTTTAAAATCTCCCTCCACCATGCGGAAGTTAATTTCTTTGGGGAAGTATTCTTCCAAATCCAGAACTACCCGCGCACTAAAGTTGAAATTTAGTAAGCGTTGGGAGCCTACTTGCTCCAGTCGAATACCACCATTGGGATGGTCGATTAGACGACTCTTGGCAAGGTTGGGGAGAAAGTCAGGCAAGGCTTCATAATCTGTCAGAACCTTCCAGATTTGTTCCACTGGTTGGGGAATTTGGACTTTGGCGGTGATTTGTCGCTGTCGCTCTGCTATTTTCTCAATTTGAACTTCTACATTAGCTGCCACGACTGCATCAACAGTCAAATCCCCTTCGAGGTTAATATCATCACTAAGAGACTGGGAATCAAGGTTCTCTGTTGTGTTCTGTTGTTTAGTCACTTTCAGAATTATGGTTTGCTTTCGTCAGAAAATTGGGGCAGAGTCAGGGTAAAGCAAATTTCGCTCTGTTCAGAATCCGAAATTGGCAGACTTTCAACTGCGATCGCTCCATTCAGATGCTGCACTAAAGACTTGACTAAAGCAAGTCCCAAGCCGGTTCCTGGAGTCCAGCGCCCTTTTCCGCGACGGAACTTGTCAAAGATATAAGTCGCCTCCTCTTGAGAGATGGCATGTCCTGTATTCGTCACCTTCATGATAACTTGATCAATTTGCTGATCAACTTGGTGAGAGGCTTCAAGGTGAACAATGGTATCATGCTGTGAGTATTTACAGGCATTTGTTAACAACTCTTGCAGGATGCGGTCAAAACTCTCCACTTCAGTTTGCAGTTTTAATGATTCTTCTGGTAAATCTACAGAAATCTTTAATCCTTTCTCTGCGAGTTTTTTCTCGAAAGATGCTGCTATATTCTGAATTCTAGTATTTAAATCTATAGATTCTAATTGCGGGGCTTCGTGAGGCGACTCTAGTTTCTGGAGTGTCAACAAGTCATTAATTAAGTTAATTTCTTTTGTACATTCCTGCTCTAGGATATCCATGTATCGAACCTGACGCTCTGGCGCGATTCCTGGCAAACGTAAGTTCCGAATTGACATCAGCATGTTTGTCAAAGGATAGCGCAGGCGATCGCTCATGTTGCTCAAAAATTCATCTTTGAGTTCATTGAGTTGCCGCAGTTGCTCAATATATTGCCGGGTTCTTTCATGCAACTTTGCCTGGAGTTCTAAACTACTCTGTAGTTTCGCCGTCCGCTCATCTACCAAAGTTTGCACTTGGCGCAATGTCTGTGACTGAATTATGGCGTTACTTACTTGAGCACAAACCAGTTCCACAAGATTTAATTCTGCTGCTTGCCAACTGCGAGTAACAGCTTGCTGTAGCACCAAGAATCCTAAGATTTTACCTTGGCTCTCTAATGGCACTAATAAGACCGCAGGAAATTGCTCTATTGCAAATAATCGAGCAGCTAACGAAGTATCATTTTGCTCTGTGTAATTATCAAAGATTACTGGTTTGGCAGAATCTATGAAGGCGCGCTGGCATAAACCACACTCCGATAGCAAGAAAGACCGATCTTCTTCTAAGGTATCTGGTTTAGTAGTGCGAGAAATTTGGGTTTCCTTAGCCCATTCACCAGCCACTCTAGCTTTCGCTTTTGGAATTTGTTTTTTAGCTTGAGTCCTAAATAGTGGGTCTGTATATTTTAGTAATATGAGCAAACCGCGATCTGCCTGTAGAGATTCGGCAGTAGAGGTGATTACTAACTGGAGCATTTGATTAAGCTCCAAGTTGCTACGGCTCAGTACTGTTAGTTGCTTGATCAAGCTTTGATACTGATTGCTCTTTTGCAAATACTGTTGTTGATGAGCAATTAGTTGGGCTTGTGCTACGCGAGAAAAAGCGATCGCGCAAGCCGACTCCACCTGTTTTAGCAGTTGTTTTTCTGATTCACTCCAATCATAAGGTTGGAATTTAATCAGACTAATTACGCCATTATTGTTACCACCAAACCGGGTGGGAATTGCCAAAACTGCTTTTATCGATAGTGGCAAATATTGACACCCAATTACCAGACTGTTCTGAATGATGGAAATATCTTCAATAGTCAATGGTTCAGCAGCACATTGCAGCACTGGCGAGTGCATAAGCAACTGTTCCATCGAAAACATCTCTTCTGGATGTGGTAACCCTAAATACTCATCAGCACACCAATTAGTAGTAATTGCTTCGTCGGATGTCTCCCCCGTTACTGAAACCAAGCAGCAACAATCTACTTGAAAAACAACTCCTAGCAATTTAGCAATATCTTGCAGCATCAAGGCCGTAGCGGGGCTATTGGCAATGATTTGGTTAATCTTTTCTACCAACTTGTGGGTAGGTTCTTCCTGATGCTGCATCAGCTTGATTTGGTAAGGTTGTAGTCGATCTATGTCATCTACATAATGTGGCGGCGACGATAAAGGCTTTTTCATTCTTGGCACGCCCTCAGATAATAACTCCATTGTTTTTGCACCCAACTGGTTGGCATATTCTTCACCGTTAGTTGTGTTGCTCCACCTTGATAATTGAGAATTCTTGTATGAATACTTTCTCTCACCTGTTATAGCCCTTTTCTATGGGAGATGGCCAAGTTCCCGTTATATTAAGCAAATTGCTACATAGGTAGTGAGATACTTAGGATATTCTAAAATGTCCCAGCCTAATTATTTTTGGCTGGTTTATCTTATTTATATCGAGATAATTAACTAACTTTGACTTAGAATATCCTGTCTGTAAGTATACATAAACCGTAATTTCTCTGGAATCTCAGGGAAAATCCCCAAAATATAGCCGTAAAAATACTGAATCTATTTTAAATACTTTGTAAAATTTTGTTGTTCTGTAATTTTAACATTTTTAACAATAAGTTTTATTTCTTAGATAAATAGGACTTACGCAAAAAGCGCTAAAAAGCTTAATTTCTCGAACCGCCAAGACGCCAAGAACGCCAAGAATCGTAGAGTTTGCGTAAGTCCTAATAAAATAAAGCTAACTACTGAATGCAGCCCAATTATTTAGCAAAAATAACTGAGCTGCATTGCCTGAATATAAAACTATCCAGCCAAACTCTCGACACTTAGAGGAACCATATCGCCATTCCTGGTCAGCCCTAACAACATCGGTTCTTGGGGTTGAATTAGTTGACCTGTGAGTACACAGCGTTCTTCTTGCTGAGCTGTGGCAGCGATGCTAGCTCGAATGTCGGTTCGGGAAAATCGAGGCTTCCATTCACCTGATTTTTGCTGGACATAATTCCAAAGGATATCTCGGATCAAAGCTTGATATCCCTGATTGCCAGCTATTTCTTTGAGCTTATCTTTCAGTTCCCGCTCTAGGCGGATGCTAGTAACTTCCATATCGGTGGTTGGGGTGCGAGCGATCGTATGCATCACTATTTCTCCTTGAAGGTATAGACAAGATAGTAATACAAGTGTAGTATGTTTAAAGCGATATTCAATAGGTGAAATTTTCTGTGAAATCCATTTACCCCATCTCTACTTCAATTTTGTGTGCCACCAATTGCCGAACCGGTTGGGAATCGGCTGCTATGGAAGTGGAGTATTTATTTATGGGCGATGGTAGCCGAAATCATGGGCAAATCACAGAGGGTAATTATGATTTTAGACATCTCAGCATTAGTACGCTGATTGCAAAACCAGAACTAGATGAAGAAACGGGGGGGTACAGACAAAGGAATACTGTACCGATATGAGACCAGAAAATTTTCCGGTCAATTCCAACCCCCGCTTCACCGAAAACTTGAAGCGGGGGTTTTTTATAAGGAGTTAAGCTGTGACGATATCTTCAATGCGCGGCGCGAACGCAATGCAAGTGTTAGAGCAATCTGTGGTGGTGTTTTCTCAAAATTACTTGCCACTGTGTCGGATCAATATCAAGCGGGCGATTGTGCTGTTACTAACAGACAAAGCTCAACCGCTAGGTTTTACCACAGAAGCCGGATGGCGAGTTCACTCACCCAGTTTGGTAATTGATGTGCCAAAACACATTCGCTTAACAATTAGTTCTAATGAGCGGATGTGGAAAATTCCGCCAGTGAATCGGCGGGAAGTGTTGCGACGAGATCATCACACTTGCCAATACTGCGGTAGCGGCAAACATCTAACGCTAGATCATGTGATGCCGCGATCAAGAGGCGGTTCTCACACTTGGGATAACGTAGCCACAGCTTGTGAAAGATGTAACTCCCGTAAAGGCGATCGCACCCTGTTTGAGGCTGGTATGCAACTGCGTACCAAGCCAAAAGCACCAATCCACCCCGCGATTTCTTTTGCCGAACAGTTTTGGATAGATATGCAAGGAAGCCTGGAATAACAGGAGAGCATAAGGAATGCTGAAATTAACTTACACAGAAAGCAGCTTTTATTTGGAATGTCTCACTCTGTCGCTAGAAGAATGGGTAGCGCAACGAGTGATTTTAGCCCTGCGAGTTGGGCAAAGTTTATGTATTGAACCCAGTACCGCTTCCTTTTTGCTTCCTGTTGATTTACCAGGAGTAGAAGTGCTTAAGGCTGAGGTAAAAAGGGATGACGGAGAAATTATTGCCCTCTCTACCTGCGATGCCGAATATATGGAAGTCACCCTGCGGGGTTCTTGGCTATTAGATAGTTCTAAGGATGCTGTAGGTGTGTTTTTCACCACTATGAGCGATCGCGCTGAGTTCTTCTTGCACAAACTCTGGCAAGAATCTCAAGGTTGTGCTTCTGTCATGAGCGAATAAACTTTGGATTTTAGATTGAATAATCCAAAATCCAAAATTTAAAATCTAAAATTCGGGGAGTAAAATTTCTCCCCGTTTATTGCGCCATTTTTAACAATTCGGGAATTGTCACAAATCGGTAGCCTTGCTGTTTGAGTCCACTGATGATTTGTGGCAATGCTTGTACAGTTCTTTGGCGATCGCCACCACCGTCATGCATCAAAACAATAGAACCTGGTTTCGCACCTTTTAATACATTATTGACAAATGCTTGCGGTTTGGCGTGAGGATCAGTATCGGCTGAAGTTAGCGACCACATAATTACAGCGTCTTTCTGGCTTTTGGCGTAAGCGGCTAGTCCGTTGTTTAAAAAGCCTCCAGGAGGACGAAACAGAGCAGTTTTCACTCCTGTAGTTTTGTATATCAGATCGGCTGTGCGATCAATTTCACTCTTGGCTGTGGCTTCATCCATTTGTCGATACCAATGATGCCAAGTATGGTTGCCAATGGCGTGTCCCTCAGCTACCTCACGCTTGGCTATGTCAGGATTTGCTTGTAAGGCTTGCCCTACCCAAAAGAATGTCACTTTAACATCATTTTGCTTCAGGATATCTAGCATTTCTAGGGTTGTCTTTGGCCACGGCCCATCATCAATGCTTAGAGCAATAACCTTTTCGTTATTGCTGGGTTGCATCTTATAAACTGTTTTTCCCTGAAATTTAGCTGGGACTGTAAAAGTAGGGTTTTCTACTTTGACTGGCGGTAGTTGGGCATTAATTTGGCTCTTTGCTGGATGAGCTTGAACTTGTCCAATATGGCTTTTGCTTAAAGGCTTGTTCAACCCCAGTTGTGGACTGATACTACAAGCTGTAATCGTAGAGGCGATCGCGACAAAACTAATTATCTGTTGTCGCTTGAGGGAGTTGTTTGTCACGTCAGGCTTTTAAAGATTCACCCAATCATAAGCTGTAGTTTGACCTTTCAGAGGGTTTAGCAAGCTCAAATATAAGTGCAGAAGCTTTTCTAGGCAATTTCAAAAAATTTTCTGAAACCACTTGACACCTCTTGTAGTATTTTGTAGTATAAATGTAGTGAGGCGAAAGACAAAGCTTCTCAAGGGTAAAAGTCATGTTCTACGTACAACTAAAAGACAGGCGTTGGAATAAACCAAAGTCCCCAGTCAATAAAGCTGTTTCTACTTGCAAACCATCGGTAGTAGAAGCAATAAACGAAAAAAGTTTTGAGTTTGCACTTAGCAAAACTAGAGAATACATCCGTAATACACAACAGGCTTGCTACCTAGAGTTTCGGTTGTTTTCCTAACAGTTTCTAACAGTTAAAAGTAATTTTTCTGAACCTTGAAAACTAAATAAGAAATGGGCAAGTTCACCAAACAAATTTGTGCTTAAAAACCTAAAAGTTTAGGCACAGATTCCAAAAAATCGGGGTGTAGCTCAACTGGCTAGAGCGTTCCGTTGTCTGCGGAAATGTTGCGGGTACCCTGCGGGAAGCAAGCTACAAATCCCGTCACCCTGGTTGTAGTCCTGTAGGCGAATAGTTTAAGCTGTCAGCCTCTCAAGCTGAAGATTGCGAGTGCGAATCTCGTCGGGACTCCCAAATGGCTGAGTAGCCAAGCGGTCGAAGGCGTCGGTCTGCAAAACCGATATCGTGAGTTCAAATCTCACCTCAGCCTCTGGTGCTTTCCGCAGTGTAGCTTAATCAGCAAAGCCCCAGGTTCATACCCTGGTATATGCGGGTGCAAATCCCGCCACTGCCACCAAATGCAGGGATGGTGTAACGGTAACACCTCGTGACTCCAAATCCGATGTTCTAGGTTCAAATCCTAGTCCCTGTGTCAGACAATTTTAGATTAAAAAATTTAATCCAAAATCTAAAATCTAAAATCTAAAATCCAGTCAATTATGCCCTCGTGGACGAATGGTTAAGTCAGTGTTCTTTCAAAGCACAGATGCGAGTTCAATTCTCGTCGAGGGAATGATTATGGGTCGGTGGCCGAGTCTGGCTGAAGGCGACAGTCTGTAAAACTGTTCTTTTTTGCACGCAGGTACCCTGCGGGAAGCAAGCTACAAATCCTGCTCGACGCACTATGGAGAGGTGGCTGAGTGGCCTAAAGCGTCCTCCTGCTAAGAGGAAACGGGTAGTTTACCCGTCACAGGTTCAAATCCTGTTCTCTCCGCTTTGAGAGTGTGGTGTAACTGGATAACATCTCAGTCTACGAAACTGAAGACGTGAGGGTTCAAATCCCTCCACTCTCGTTACATGGGAGAGATGATGGAGTGGCTGATTCGAGTTGAATTAAACCAGTCCACTGGGTAAAACCCATCTCTCCTCCTTATCTCCCGGTAGCTCAGTTGGTAGTTAGCGCCTGTTTGAAGAACAGGAGGTCGTCGGTTCGATTCCGACCTGGGGGGCTTCGTTGCCTCATAGCTCAATGGTAGAGCAAGCGGCTGTTAACCGCGCGGTTGTAGGTACCCTTCGGGAACGCTAACGCGAACGAGTCCTACTGAGGCAGCCAATCATTGCCGGGTGGACGAATTGGTAAGTCGCATCGCTCTGAACGATGAGGTTGCAGGTTCAAACCCTGCCCTGGCAATAAAGCCCTGTGGTGTAATTGGCAACATAGCGCCCTTTGAAGGCGAAGATTCCAGGTACCCTTCGGGAAGCAAGCTACGAGTCCTGGCGGGGCTGCCAAACCTGCTCTTGTAGCCCAACTGGAAGAGGCTGCCGTTTCAAAAACGGTATGTTGTGGGTTCAATTCCCACCAAGAGTACCAAAACTTGCTCCTGTAGCCCAATTGGAAGAGGTGGCAGACTTAAAATCTGTTTGATTGTGGGTTCGACTCCCACCAGGAGTACCAACGGGATGTAATTCAGTGGCCAGAAGCCATGCTTTGGGAGCATGGAGTCGCAGGTTCAAATCCTGCCATCCCGATATGCCCTTGTAGCCCAACGGAAGAGGCGCTTCGCTTAGAACGAAGAGGTTGCTGGTTCAAATCCAGCCAGGGGTATTGGTGAATATGCGGGGATAAAGAATTTAATTATTTCTTTTTCTTTAGTACTTTTTATTCTGCTCTTTTCACTTGTTTGATGGGGTCATAGCTCAAATGGCTAGAGCGCCTGCCTTGCAAGCAGGAGGTTATGGGTTCAATTCCCATTGATTCCACTGATGGTGTCTGAAGCCAAAGTGGTCGAGGCGCTGGTTTGTGGAACCAGTCATAGCGGGTTCAAGCCCCGTCAGATACCCTTGAATGGAAGATGCTGCTCAATGGACGGCAACTGGTCTTGAAAACCAGGGTATGGGCAACTGTAGGGGTACCCTACGGGAAGCAAGCTACAATTCCTCCATCTTCCTTTTTTCCACCTGAAGCCGAAAAGCGAGGCGCTGTGCTGATAACACAGAAATAGGAGGGGCAGTACCTCCCTGGTGGATTTATATCTAGTGTTGGCGTTACAAAGGTTGCGATGTAAGTATACGATCGCACTTGCTCATTTCTTATTTAAATTAACTAGGGTGGTTGGCATAACGGCTGTGCAGCGAGCTTTTAACCCGCAGAAATAGGTTCGACTCCTATACCACCCATTAAGTAATTCAAAATTAAAAATTTTAAATTTAAAATTAAGAAATACAATCCTAGCCAACTTTTTGGCAATTGCTAATATGCAACTTGAATACACATTAGGTTATGAATAGGAACTAGCGATCGCTAGTTGAGCATGTTGCAATAATATATCTTTATCCAGAGCATTTACGGGATATTGCGGTGTTACTGCCAGTAGTTTATCAATTCTTTCTTTGGCTGCTTCCACTACTGATTCATCCAAGCTACCCTTACTAAGGGAATCAACGAAATCCTCCGCAATTTGATAAGTTCTTTCAATAGATGATGAATTAATATTACGCGAGACAATAAATAGGTCGCAGCCTGCATGAAATGACTGCCCTACAGTACCAGCTTTAATAAACATATCTGAGATCGCTTTCATATCTAAGTCGTCAGATACAACTACTCCCTCAAAGCCAAGTTCCTTTCTAAGGATGGTTTTGAGAATAGCCTGAGAAAGCGTTGCTGGTACATCAGCATCTATCTTAGGAAATAGAATATGGGCAGTCATGATTAAAGGAATCTGTACTTCGATTAAGGCTTTGAAAGGTATAAGTTCTCGAAGTCGCAGGTCTTCTAAAGTTAAATTCAGTATTGGTAGCTCAATGTGAGAGTCCTTGCTGGTATCTCCATGTCCGGGGAAATGTTTGGCGCATCCCAAAATTCCTGACTCTTGAAGTCCAAGGTAGTACTCACGAGCATCTTTTGCAGCAATTTCGGGAGTGTTACCAAAGGCACGAGATCCAATGACGGGGTTGTGGGGATGGGAAAAAATATCTGCTACAGGTGCCCAGGATAAATTTATTCCTAGTGATTTTAATTCTACTGCTGTGGCTTTTGCTACTTCGCGGGCGTGCGATCGCAGCAACAACGCATGAGGAAACCGCGTAATCGGCAGTGGTGTACGAATCACACGACCTCCTTCATGATCCAAAGTCATAAACATTGAATCACGTTCAGTATATTCTCGTATCTGATTGTTTAAATTTTTGAAGCTTTCTAGCCAAACTTGATATGGAGTGCTATCCAAAAAGTTCTTGGCAAAAAAGATCACCCCAATCGGTCTCAATTCATTGAGGGCGCGTTTATCGTCATCGCTTAACGTCGTGCCAGAAATACCTAGAATCAGGTGATGTCCAAAGCGTTTTAGCTCCTGCGATATTGGCATAATCCTTTACCTATACTTGTGTAGCAAACAACTGGGATGTTCAACCTATGAAGACATAAACCCTGATTCTACACTTTTATCGGGAGTGGGAACTTTTAAGAGGCAGAAGGTAAAGAATTTTTTGTTTGCTTTCCTACTTGTTGAACAATACTTTATGTTCAATACCCTTGAACCTCTCAGTAACTCTTTAAAAAAGACTAACTTATAAAAATAAACAGTAAATATACTCACGGCAAATATTATTCATTATTTCACAATTTAGAGTTAAATTACATGATATTACTTACGTAAGTATAGATTAGTTTTACCGCAAAAGGATTTTTGCGGTACTCCTTTGGAGTCCCTCTGTGAACGCATCCTACCATCTGAATCTCAGGATACTTATGTCTATAAGTTTATTCAACAACTATCTAGATAGAATTTTTTCCAAATTTTATAATATTTGTTATGAAAATTATAAAGGATTGACTAAAAATCCAAGATGGCTTTTAATGCGTAAAATTGCTCGATTTAAAACTGGGCGAACTATAATGATATTTTTGTTAAAATCCTCAAAAAAATTATCTTCATCAGTTGTTAATGAGAGCAATAGTTGTTTCACAGATGTGAATGTGAATGTAGACGACGTTGTTAACACCCTCCAAACTGAAGGATTATATTTGGGAATTAATTTACCCCAAGAGATTGTTAAAGAAATAGTCGAATTTGCTTATTCAACAGTTTGCTATGGGAATCGAAAAACAAATATGGGTTTCTTTTATCATCAAAAGGAACAAGCTCAACTCAAGTCAGGAAAAAATTTTATAATCGGTAGTTATTTTAATACATCTTTGCTTTGCCCTGCTATAAAAAAACTTCAAAATGATCCAAAGTTATTGGCAATAGCTACTAGATATTTAAACGCTCAAGCAGTACATCAAGGGAATATGATGTGGTGGAGTTTTTCAGGAGAAACAACGTATCATCAAAAAAGCCAAGCTGCTCAATTGTTTCATTACGATATAGACGATTATCGGTTTATAAAATTTTTCTTTTATTTGACTGATGTAGATGATCAAAGCGGGCCTCATATCTGTGTTCGTGGTAGTCACAATAAGAAGAAGCTGTCATATCTTTGGCTACGTAAACGAGAGACAGATGAAGAAATCATCGATTATTATGGTTCTGAATCTTTAGTAAAGATTTGTGGCAAAGCTGGTTTTGGATTTGTGGAAGATCCGCTTTGTTTTCATAAAGGAATTACTCCTACTGATAAAGACCGTTTAATATTACAAATAGAATTTGCCCGAACTGACTATGGAATGCAGCACGACTTTCGAGCCTCTTCTCTACTAAAATGTATTTAGGTAACTTATGTGGTAATGAGTTTAGTCTTCAGTTTCCACAATTGTCACCATGATGTAACAGCAAAAATACTTAAGTAAAATATATTTAGTCTTTATTTTTACACCAATTAAATGTTTGCCGAATAAAAGTATCCTGGAAATCAACTGGTAGCCTTTCACTACTGTTCGAGATATAGGATTACTATTTGATTTTTGAACGAAATTAAGTATTGTAGAGTGTGTTAGAACGGAGTTCGTAACGCACTATGAACACGAGTTTGATGCCGTACTCTCCGTGCTAACACATCCTACGTATATTTTCTCCAAATCAAACCGGATTCCTATATCTTCTCAAAACAGATACATAGATTCCCAAAGAAATCAACTCGTTTAATACCACGTTTAAGATTACTTATTTCATTCAAAGGAATTACTTTTGTTTCCCTAAATTTCCTGCATATAAATCTAGATGAAATGTTCGCCAAAACCTATTATCAACAATGGTGTTGGCAATTTTGTTGGGTAGGTGCGCGTAGGTAAAATTCCCTTTGGCAAAAGTTTTTTGGAGGAGCGATCGCACAATAACTGCCAAATGTTACGGTTTGCAACGTATAATGAGAATCGACAAAACCATTAAGAAATATTGAAGGGCATTAGGGTTAAATGCGAGTAGCGATCGCGGGTGCTGGTCTAGCAGGACTTTCCTGCGCAAAATATCTCACGGACGCAGGTCACACTCCCATTGTCTTGGAAAGCCGGGACGTATTGGGTGGTCTTGTTGCGGCGTGGAAAGACTCTGACGGCGACTGGTACGAAACCGGGTTACACGCCTTCTTTGGAGCATATCCGAATATGCTCCAATTGCTCAAGGAGTTGGGCATTGAAGACAGACTCCAGTGGAAAGATCATACGTTGATTTTCAATCAACCAGACAAGCCTGGGACACTCTCACGTTTTGATGTTCCAGATATTCCATCTCCTTTCAACGTGATTGCATCGATTCTTCGCAACAAAGACATGTTGACTTGGGAGCAGAAGATTCGGTTTGCAGTTGGCCTCCTTCCAGCAGTGGTTCGGGGTCAGAAGTATGTTGAAGAGATGGATAAATACAGCTTCTTAGATTGGTTGAAAAGGCAAGGTGTTGACGAGCGGGTAACTAGTGACGTTTTTATTGCCGCATGTAAAGCACTCACCTTTATCAATCCTGATGAAGTATCGGCAACGATTCTGTTAACTGCACTGAATCGCTTTCTGCAAGAACGGTATGGCTCCAAGATTGCATTTTTGGATGGTTCTCCTACAGAACGTCTATGCAGCCCAATCGTAGATTACATCACAGAGCGCGGTGGAGAAGTGCGCTTGAATGCCCCCTTGAAAGAGATTTTGCTCAACGCCGATGGCACGGTAAAAGGATATTTGATTCGAGGCTTAAATGGGGCAGAAGATGAAGTTATCACAGCAGATTCGTATGTATCTGCGATGTCGGTTGACCCTTTAAAGGTCATGTTGCCTAAACCTTGGAAGCTTATGGAGTTTTTCCAGAAGCTAGAAGGCTTGGAAGGAGTACCAGTGATTAACCTGCATCTGTGGTTTGACCGGAAACTTACAGAAATTGATCACTTGCTTTTTTCGCGATCGCCCCTCCTAAGCGTTTATGCTGATATGAGCAATACCTGCCGTGAATACGCCAACCCCAATCGCTCAATGCTGGAATTAGTTCTAGCTCCGGCAAAAGATTGGATTGCCAAATCTGATGAGGAGATTGTGGCTGCAACGCTTGCTGAATTGGAAAAACTTTTCCCCGATCACTTTGGGGGAGACAATCCAGCAACATTGCTGAAATCTCATGTGGTGAAAACGCCGCGTTCAGTTTACAAAGCGACCCCTGGTCGTCAACAGTACCGTCCAGCACAAGTTACGCCCATTGCCAACTTCTATCTCGCTGGAAGTTATACCATGCAACGCTACTTAGGCAGTATGGAAGGTGCCGTACTTTCTGGTAAGCTGACAGCGCAGGCCATTTCTGAGGCTCTCCCGGTAGCAAATTCCTCAAACCTGCAAACGCTCACCCGACCGCCCGCAACGAATGCTGCAACTGCCTGATTCCCCCCCGCGCATGAAAACGCTGGTCTCTGTAGACGAGTCATACAAACTTTGTCGGCATCTCACAGCAAAGTATGCCAAGACTTTTTACCTGGGTACTTTGCTAATGAGTCCGGTAAAGCGTCAATCTATTTGGTCAATTTACGCTTGGTGTCGCCGTACAGATGAATTGGTAGATGGGCCCGCATCTGCTATTACCACGCCAGAAACCCTAGACCTATGGGAACAGCAGCTGGAATCGATTTTTGCGGGACAACCATTAGAAAATTACGATGTCGCTTTAGTTGATACCCTCCAGCGCTTTCCGATGGACATTCAGCCCTTTCGGGATATGATTGCCGGTCAGCGCATGGACTTATATCGCAGTCGTTATGAAACCTTTGAGGATTTATACCTCTACTGTTACCGCGTTGCTGGCACTGTTGGTTTAATGTCAACAGCAGTTATGGGTGTAGATAGCACCATATACACCGCTCCGTGGCAGCAGAACAAACAACCTTATGTTCCCATAGAAGAAGCGATCGCTCTGGGAATTGCCAATCAACTCACCAACATCCTGCGGGATGTGGGAGAAGATGCCAAACGGGGGCGAATCTACATTCCCCTTGAGGACTTGGAAAAATTCAACTACACCGAGCAAGACTTCTTCAAAGGTGTGGTAGATGATCGTTGGCGGGCGCTGATGCGCTTTCAAATTGAACGGGCCCGTCAATTCTATAGCACATCCGACCAGGGAATTACTTATTTAGCATCTGATGCCCGTTGGCCTGTATGGGCAGCATCAATGCTGTATGGTCAGATTTTGGAGGTGATTGAACGCAACGATTATGATGTGTTCAGTCAACGGGCTTACGTTCCCCAGTGGAAAAAGTTACGCACTTTGCCCCTGGCTTGGATGCGATCGCAAGTCCTTTAAATAATTAGTCATTAGTCCTTAAGGTTTTGTAAATAACCAACAACCAATGACCAATGACTAATGACTATTGACTCTCCCAAACAAATCTGATAACATTGATATTCGTGAGTCATGGAGAGGTGGCTGAGTGGTCGAAAGCGGCAGATTGCTAATCTGTTGTACGGCAGGCAACTCCGTACCGAGGGTTCGAATCCCTCCCTCTCCGTTTTCCAGCCTTTGATAGATACCTATGATACACAGAGTAAGTTCTGTGTAGAACAATAATACTAATCTAGTGTAAATATTTCTACTCCGAAAGATGGATGATATGATTTATCTTTTGGAGTCCTGATAAGATACAGCTAATATAAAAATCTAGTTTGAATCTTACTTTTAGGCTCCTAAATATCTGAGGAGTCAAAGTTACTTATGAAAAAGATTAGTGCCGCCTTAACCTTCAGTATAGCTACCCTAGCAATTGGATTCCTAGTTGGGGCTTGTGGTGATAATAGTACCCCCAATGGCACAGCTAACACCGGAAGTACCGCTACCCCAGCAGCAAACTCAACTACTACAAGCAGTGATAAAGGGCTAAAAATTGGTTCCCTGCTACCGACAACAGGCGACTTAGCTTCTGTTGGACAGCAGATGCTAGGTTCTGTTCCTTTACTCGTAGAGACTGTCAACGCTTGCGGTGGGGTGAATGGCGAACCAGTTACCTTGGTACAAGTAGACGACCAAACCGACCCCAGAGCTGGTGCAGCTGGTATGACCAAACTTGCAACTTTAGATAAAGTGGCAGGTGTTGTTGGCTCCTTTGCCAGTAGCGTTTCTAGTGCAGCAGTCTCCATTGCCACACCGAATAAAGTCATGCTAGTTTCCCCTGGTAGTACCAGTCCTGTCTTTACTGAAAAGGCCCAAAAAGGCGACTATAAAGGCTTTTGGGCGCGTACTGCTCCCCCCGATACTTACCAAGCACTAGCTTTAGCGCAACTTGCCAATAAAAAAGGTTTCAAGCGAGTTTCTACAGTTGTGATTAATAACGACTATGGCGTTGGCTTTGAAAAAGCATTTGTGCAAACTTTTGAAAAATTGGGTGGAACTATAGTTAATAAAGATAAGCCTGTTCGCTACGATCCGAAAGCTCAGACATTTGATACAGAAGCGGCGGCTGCTTTTGCTGGTAAACCAGATGCAGTCCTAGCTGTACTGTATGCTGAAACTGGTAGTCTGTTCCTAAAAGCCGCTTATCAGCAAGGTGTCACGAAGGGAGTACAAATTTTGCTGACAGATGGAGTGAAATCACCTACTTTTCCCGAACAAGTTGGCAAAGATGGTGATAAATATATTTTAACTGGAGCGATCGGTACAGTACCTGGTTCCGATGGTAAAGCACTAGAAGCTTTTAACAAGCTATGGAAGGATAAAAAGGGTGGTGCGCCAGGAGAATACGCTCCTCAAGCTTGGGATGCGGCTGCCTTATTGACGTTGGCTGCACAAGCTGCTAAACAAAATACAGGAGTTGGTATAGCTAGCAAAATCCGTGAAGTGGCTGATGGGCCTGGCACAGAAGTTACCGATGTCTGCGAGGGATTGAAGTTACTTAAAGATGGTAAAAAGATTAACTATCAAGGAGCCAGTGGCAATGTAGATGTTGATGCTAACGGCGATGTCGTCGGTGTTTATGATGTTTGGACAGTAGGAGACGATGGCAAAATCAAGGTAATTGACAAAGTTACCCCCAAGTAAAAAGTTAGGAGACGCGATTAATCGCGTCTGTACAGGAGTTATGAGTGAAACATCACTAACTCTTAACTTCTAACTCATAACTCCTAACTCTTAAAGGCCACTAAAGTTGTAACCAACTCCTAACAATAAGCCTATATCAGTTTCATCAAAAAACCCGGCATTCACAGCAGCCGTTGCAGTGAATTGAGGAGTTAGAGGCACATCAATGCCACCAGTTACCAAAAAGGCTAATTGCGAATCATCACCAGTTTTGTAAGCTGCACCCACTCCAACGTAAGGTGCGATCGCTAACGGTTCGCTAAAAGCATCTGCTGGCTTGAAGGTAAAATCATAGGTGACAGGAAGTAAAATTGTGGTGTTGTCCCCAAATACGGCTGAGGGTCGCACCGATATAGCATTGGTCAGTCCAATTTTGCTGACTACTGCAAAGTTACCGTCACCCAAAGATGAGTCCCCACCACTCAAACCAATGTTAGCAGCGACGCCAATATAGCTGCTGCCACCACGGGTAGTTCTACCTAAATCAATATCCGATTGTGCCACTTTGGTAGCAGATGGTTGAGAAGTAGTTTGAGAAGTCGGTTCTACAAACTCAGAGGTAAGTGTTGCAGATGATGTTGCCACTGTGCCTGGAATGGGTGTAGACGTTAGATTAGCATTTTCCTGTATCGCAAGGTTTGGGGACTGCTGTACCTTAGCTAAATTTGTTGCTGTAAATGTTTCAGTTGTTTCTGTAGAGAGATTTTGGCTTACAGTGTCTAGTTCTGTACTAAACTCGTTGGGAGACGCTACGGTTGGGGAAGGGTCGGTTAATGCTTGACTGTTCACCTTGTCAACTGTCTGGGCACTTGCAGATAAGCCGCTACTCAGGACTGTAAGAGCAGCTATACTTGGCAACCAAAAAACACTTTTACGGAAAAAAATAGTACTCACGTTCACTCCTAAAACAATATTGCCACGAAAAATAAATGGTTTTGTTGATTAAAGTCAACAAATTTGGGCAATACTCAAAATTTAACATCAAAAAATTGGTTTTTCCATGCTGACTTTACTGGATTTATCTAGTTAATATTTACTATCAAAAAATTAAATACTATATTCTAAATATCTGGAATTTGGCAGATGACAAAAATTATTTTTGCTTTAAGCAAAGAGTCCATTTGTTAAAGAGTTGATTAGGATTGCGAAAACTTTTAACAAAAAACTTAGCCTATATCAACACTTAGCCCCTTAGTCTTTATGCTAACTTTTAAGCACATTGGCTTCAATCTTGTAAGATGCGTTATTGGGATGGTGCGTTGGGCTACGACATAATACAACGCCACCTACTACCCTGCGGGTTCTCCAAAAGAGTACAACGTGGAAAATTCGCGCAACACAGTGCATAGTGTCAACTTAACCTAAAAGTCATATCCCGCAAGGCACTTCAGTTACTTGCTAATAGCAAAATTTATCTCTTTATGACTAAGATATACCCAAAAATTTTTAGTCTACTTTCAGTAGACTTTATGTATTAGCCTGGAACTAAAGTTCCAGGCTGGTTAGGAAACTAACAGTTAAATTATTTCGTACTACAAGAGAAGGAGAGAATTACAGGTAGCGACAACTACAAAAGAAGGGCTTCCCGTAGCGTATGGTTGGTGTATTTTCGTCATGCTGTAGTAAAAATTACGCTTTGTAACAAAATAAGTTAATTATGAAGTTATATTACGAAGCTTGCAAAAATATTTAGAAATTGTCTACAAGGCAAACATAGTTCTAACGTAGAACCTATTAGGAGAGACTTGAGGCAAATGTGATGAGCGGAAATAATACTCAAAAATATCGGTTTGTCTGTACCCTGACTTTCGGTGATATCTACGGTCAAATAATTGTTTGGTTGATTACAATTACCCTAAGTTTGGCATCAGCCTTGGCGCTTATGGGTGCTAAACGCCCCGTGTACGCTTTAGCAACAGCTGGCCTTGTCGTTCTGCTATCGCTACCTTTCTTGTTGTTTGCGTTTGTCACTACCTTGTTAAATCATATTGAAGTCACTCCTGTAGGGCCTGAAACAAAAATGGAACCCATACCAGGTAATGTGTCTCAGCAACAACCTGTACAAGCGACTAGCTGAAAAGTTAGAGACGCGATTAATCGCGTCTGTACAAAAGTTAGGAGTGGAAACGCGATTAATCGCGTCTGTTATGAATGAAGACCTAGCTCTTCATTTTTAATTTTTCACTCCCAATGTCAAAATTTGTAATAGCATCCCTGTCTATAGGCAGGGATTTTTTTGTAGAGATGTAACGTACTACCTGATTAATCACCTCTCTACAATAGAACAGCAGGGGTTTGCAATCAGGGGCTAATTATGCTGGAACATGATGTGATTATTGTCGGGGGTGGATTGGCAGGATGTCGCGCTGCTGTAGAAATTGCCCGCACTGACCCTAATTTAAATATTGCTGTGGTTGCCAAAACCCACCCAATTCGATCGCACTCAGTAGCCGCTCAAGGTGGTATGGCTGCATCGTTGAAAAATGTTGATTCAGAAGATACTTGGCAAGCACATGCTTTTGATACTGTCAAGGGTTCTGATTACTTGGCAGACCAAGATGCTGTGGCAATTCTCGCCCAAGAAGCGCCAGATGTGGTAATTGACCTGGAACACATGGGCGTTTTGTTCTCTCGCTTACCCGATGGGCGCATTGCCCAACGGGCTTTTGGCGGACATTCTCACAACCGCACTTGTTACGCTGCTGACAAGACCGGTCACGCAATTTTGCACGAATTGGTTAATAACTTGCGGCGTTACGGGGTACAAGTTTATGAAGAATGGTATGTGATGCGTCTCATTTTGGAAGAAAATGAGGCGAAGGGTGTGGTGATGTTCCATCTTTTGGATGGACGTATAGAGGTAGTGCGAGCCAAGGCGGTGATGTTTGCCACAGGAGGCTATGGTCGCGTTTATAACACCACCTCTAATGATTACGCTTCTTCTGGTGATGGTTTGGCAATGACTGCGATCGCAGGTTTGCCCTTAGAAGATATGGAATTTGTCCAATTTCATCCCACTGGTTTATATCCGGTAGGCGTGTTGATTTCGGAAGCAGTACGGGGCGAAGGGGCGTATCTGATTAATAGTGAAGGCGATCGCTTTATGGCGAACTATGCACCCAGCCGCATGGAATTGGCTCCTCGTGATATTACCTCACGAGCGATCGCTTATGAAATTCGCGCCGGTCGTGGTGTTCATCTCGATGGTAGTGCTGGGGGCCCCTTTGTCTATCTGGATCTACGCCACATGGGCAAAGAAAAAATTATGAGTCGCGTTCCCTTCTGCTGGGAAGAAGCACACCGTTTGGTAGGTGTTGACGCGGTAACTCAACCTATGCCAGTTCGCCCGACAATCCACTATTGTATGGGTGGTATCCCAGTTAATACTGATGGGCAAGTCCGCAGTAGTGGTGATGGTTTAGTTGATGCCTTCTTTGCTGCTGGCGAAACATCTTGTGTTTCCGTACATGGTGCTAATCGCTTGGGGAGTAATTCTCTGCTGGAATGTGTCGTTTATGGCAAGAGAACTGGGGCTGCGATCGCACAATTTGTCCAAAGACGGAAGTTACCCTCTATAGATGAGCAACGCTATGTAACCCAAGCCCAGAAAGAAATCCAATCTCTGCTAGAACAACCAGGGCAGTACCGAATTAACCAAGTCCGTCAAGCCTTCCAGGATTGTATGACTGAGTACTGTGGTGTTTTCCGCACTGAGGCATTAATGAGTGAAGGGTTACACAAATTAGCAGAAATACAACAAAAATATCCACAAATTTATTTAGATGACAAAGGTAGTTGCTGGAATACAGAACTTGTGGAAGCTTTGGAATTGCGAAGTTTAATGGTAGTGGGACAGACTATTTTGGCATCAGCTTTAAATCGCCAAGAGAGTCGTGGCGCTCATTTCCGCGAAGATTATTCCGAGCGAGATGATACCAACTTCCTCAAACACACAATGGCTTACTATTCACCAGCAGGAATTGACATTCAATATCGGCCAGTGGCGATTACTATATTTGAGCCAAAAGAGCGTAAGTATTAGCCAAAAGTAAATTTATATAGAAAATCGAGGGGACTACAAAAATTTTGTCCGCCTCGATTAAAAATATGAAACGATTAAATTATCAATCAGAACCTAATTGTTTCTGAATCACAGCTATTATCTTTTCTTCCCAAGCTGGATCATTTAATTGTATTGCAGCATCACGATAACGAGATTTTCGTCTATCCATGTAAGCATAAAAGGCTTCCTTATCATCCTTGTGGTTAAGAAAGTAACTCTTTAGCTCTTGGTCGCTCATTGCTGTATAGTTTACCTGATTCATAGTTCTATACTACATTCATGGTTCTATACTACCATCTGGCTTAATTTCTAGCTCTATTCCTTCATCTTGTCCAGCTAATATAAATATATTGAGCGATCGTTCATCTAATCGCACGATGTGAATTGGCTGAAACATCACATTTGTAATAGGACTTACGCACACTCTACGAATTCTCGGCGCTCTTGGCGTCTTGGCGGTTCGAGAAATTAAGCTTTTTAGCAATTTTTGCGTAAGTCCTATGTAAGTTGATGGCAAAGTCTATATAAGGATTGTAGCTGTTCTACTCTTGGTTGTAGCTCGTCATCTGCTAGTTTTTTTATCATAAATGTTTATAAATATAAACGTAACACATCAAATATACATATATCTAGTAATTTTTTCACAGTTGTGACTCTCACATGCTACTTAAACTTCCAAATTAGCTGACCTTTCTCACCGGGATGTGCTGCTCCCTCTTTGTCGCGCCACTCGAAGTGTATTTCAATTGGCATTTTCAAATTCTTCATTAAGTGCAAAGTGTTACGCCAAGCAAGATTTGAATCTACACCTTGTATTGAAATGTTTACCTCTGGCAGGTAATGAAAACCAGAGTTAATTTTTTCACCCTTAACAACATGAGCAAGGGTTAGCTTCATGAGTTCGTCTACAGAAACTCCCTGTCGAATAGCAAGTTCGTGTGCTGCATCGACGATTTTGTTCCAGTTCGGTTGATGAATTTCCTCACCACCCATAATGGCTCGAAGCACTCTGGTATGCTGCAAATTGCTTACCCCAGGTTCAATAACTCTATCGTTTTCAGTTTCAGAAATTTGCTGAGACTGGTGATGTGCCTCATATTCATTCAGTAACTTCTCAATAACAGTGATAGGTGTATCCTCAAAAGGTACGGCGATCGCTTGGAGCCTTTTGTAAATAGGATCGGGTATTCTGATAACTGGCATCGTATATATTATGTTCTGCTTACATTAGAATTGTAACGTATATACATTAAAAGGGCAGCAGCCACATCATGCCAACACAGAAGCAATCGGATACAGCGATATTCCTTTGTCAGTTACTTTCTAATCTGTATCAGCCTATCCAGGTTTTCCGCTACGACCAAAAGTTGAAAACGCTTTATATTCAAGCTGGTTTGAACGATGAGATTGCAGTCATAATTGATCAATATGGGAATTGGAAATTTGTTGTATGATGCAGAACCTAAACCAGATGACCAATACTGAACTGAAACGATATCTTTCAGAACATAGAAATGAGGAAGAAGCGTTTCGGGCTGCGTTGCAAGTTTTGATGAGTCGTTGTGACTCCGCTACACAACACCCTTATCCTTTCGATCTTGACAATCCTGAGAGCGAGGTAGAAGCTCTCCTTTTAGAGAAACTCAATCGAACTGAGTGAGAAGCGATCGCCTATATTTTAAATTGAGGCTTAGATAAATAGGCTAGGTGAAACCTTGAAGTAATCACCAAGCATTTTGGCTTGTGCCTTGCTAATCGAACGCTTACCATTAACAACCTCAGACACCACACCGCTTGATCCAATAACCCCTACCAAGTCAACTTGACGGGTTCCACTTGCTTCCATGATATGTTGAAGTATCTCATGAGGCACAGATAAATCCATCGGGTAGTTCTGTGTTTCATATACTTCAATCAGCTTCACCAGCAATTTATGTAAAACTCGCTGCTCTGGAGTACGATTTTTAGCAAAGGTTAGACGCTCTACCACTGTCAATATACGTTCGTATTCGTCTTCCGTCTCAATTACCTTGGGAGCAACTTCAGCTACTAGATTGCGATAAGCAGTTTCGTCAAAAGTAAAAGTCATTTTTCCATTTGCCTTTATCGTATTCAGTATGTGTAAGAAAGTATTTGTAGTAAACTACCTGGTCTTCATAATCAATACCGACAATTAGGCGATAATCATTACCCTTGATATTGAAAACAGTGAAGTTTCCAACTGCTTCAAGCAAAAAATCAAGATACTTATTTGGAGTACGGGTTAGTTCACCAGCATTGAAAAAGCTGGTGACAATGATGGCTCACTGGTGTGAGATCCTAGAGACAGTCAATGGAGGCTGAACACAATGGAACAACATCACAAGCCAACGGTTATAATCACAGGTACTTCTTCAGGAGTCGGTTTATACGCTGCCAAGGCTCTTGCTGAAAGGGGATGGTATGTAGTAATGGCTTGTAGGGATATAGCGAAGGCTCAACTTGCAGCCCAATCTGTGGGAATCCCGCATCAGGGTAGTTACACCATCATGCATATCGATCTTGGCTCTTTAGAAAGCGTTCGACAATTTGTGAATAACTTTCGAGCAAGCGGACACTCTCTAGACGCTTTGGTGTGCAACGCTGCAATTTATATGCCCTTAATAAAAGAGCCTTTACGCAGTCCAGAAGGTTACGAGTTAACTGTCACCACAAATCACCTCGGACATTTTCTATTGTGTAACCTGATGCTAGAGGATCTGAAGAAGTCATCTTCAGAGCCAAGGCTCGTAATTTTGGGAACTGTTACCCACAATCCAGACGAACTAGGTGGGAAGATTCCGCCGCGTCCAGACTTGGGCGATTTGCAAGGCTTTGCCGAAGGGTTTAAAGAGCCGATCTCAATGATTGATGGTAAGAAATTTGAACCAGTCAAAGCTTACAAAGACAGCAAGGTTTGCAACGTCCTAACCATGCGGGAACTGCATAAGCGCTATCATGAGTCCACTGGCATCGCTTTTAGCTCTCTCTATCCGGGATGTGTTGCAGAAACGCCGCTATTTAGAAACCACTATCCTTTATTTCAGAAAATCTTCCCTTTGTTCCAGAAGTACATCACTGGGGGATATGTGTCTCAAGAGTTGGCGGGAGAACGGGTTGCTGCGGTAGTTGCCGATCCTGAGTATAATCAATCTGGTGCTTATTGGAGCTGGGGAAATCGCCAAAAGAAAGATGGCAAATCCTTTGTCCAAAAAGTCTCTCCTCAAGCCCGCGATGATGAAAAAGGCGATCGCATGTGGGAACTAAGCGCCAAGTTGGTTGGACTGGCATAACCGGAACAGGATGCAATAATTTGATTTTTACTTGATAATGACCTCTAAAGGTGAGGTGAGGGTAAAATGCAGCGTTGGAGAAGGTTTTAGTTCACCGTTCCACTCGATGCTGATGAATCAACAAAACATCGCAAAATTTACATGCTAGAAACGCAAGACTAAACCTCTGACAAAATTCATACCTCCCAATTCTTAGAATCCGTAAGGTGCGTTACACTCTGTTAACGCACCGATGTTAATCGTAAAGATATGCGAGAAATTATCTAACCATTTCCGATGGAAACTGCCATGTCTTCCCTAAAAGCGCATTCCCAAACGCTATATGACACGGATTACTTGCAATGGATAGAAACGACTGTGGAAAAATTGCAAAGTCACGACTACGCTAACGTAGACTGGGAAAAGCTCATCGAAGAAATTGCCGACGTGGGAAGGAGTGAGCGTCGGAGCCTCAAGAGTAATCTAATTGTAATACTGGTGCATTTGCTTAAATGCCAATTTCAGCCTGAAAAGAGAAGCGGTAGCTGGGAAGGAAGCATTATTGAACATCGTAGACGTGTCAAAGAAGCTCTAGATGATTCGCCTAGCCTCAAATCCTATCTTGAGAACATCTTTATAGAGTGTTATGCACAAGCGGTTAAGCAAGCAAAAGCTGAAACTGGTTTGTCAGTAGAATCCTTTCCTGTGGTATGTCCATATCAGCTACTAGAAGTCACAAATGATGAGTTTTTACCTCAGTAAACACTGAAGCGGACTATATGTGCCACTTTACAGTAATACCTCTTGATTCCCTACTTCGTTGACTTCTACCCGTAAAAGATGTATAATAGCATTCGCATAGAAGGGGAGTAGCTGCTGGCCAAAAACATAAAAGCCAGTACATCTGAATCAACATACTGGCGATGAGCCTGGTTCAGGTGGCAAGTAATAAATATTTGAAAGCGAGACCTTCACTAAGTTCACACCGAAAAGTGTAAACTTGGTGAGGTCTTTTGGTTCTCATCAAGCTTCACATCGGTAAACGATTTTTCAGGAGCTTGAGAGAGTGTTAACAGCTTTTACCGCAGGTTTATTATTAATTACAGTTTCAGAACTGGGCGATAAAACATTTTTTATTGCTGTAATATTGGCAATGCACCACTCGCGGCGGCTGGTATTTACAGGTGTGACAGCTGCTTTAGCCGCGATGACAATCCTTTCGGTGCTATTTGGACAAGCGGTATCTTTCTTACCAAAAGTTTATATTCATTACGCCGAAATAGCTTTGTTTATTGCCTTTGGTCTCAAGCTGTTATATGACGCTAGTAAAATGTCTCCTGCTGCTTGTGATACAGAAGTTATAGAAGAAGCCGAAGCTGCGGTGAAAAAAGCAGATTTGGAGCTACCAAAGCAAAAGACTTCCTTGGCAATTATCATAGAAGCCTTTGTGTTGACATTTATGGCAGAGTGGGGCGATCGCACTCAAATTGCCACCATTGCCTTAGCGGCAGGTAATAATCCCATTGGAGTGACAGTAGGGGCAATTTTAGGACATGCCTTATGTGCTGCGATCGCAGTTATCGGCGGCAAAATGATTGCCGGACGAATTTCTGAGCGTCAACTCACCCTGATTGGCGGATGCCTGTTTCTAGTGTTTGGTGTCGTTGCTGCCATTGAGGGAGCATGAGGGGATGAAGTAGGGAGGCAGGGAACAGGGGAGGCAGAATAAGAAAGAACTTCTGATTATTGAGCCATGCCCCATGCCTCATGCCCCATGCCCCTATTTCGGCGTACTTTCCGGTGAAGGCGTGGGAGATGCAGCAGGATTAGGGAGGGGGGAAGCCGTTGCTGCCTTCTTAATTACGTCTTTGTACTGAGCAGGTGCTAAAGCTGCGGCACTATCAAACAAAAGTTTTGCATCTGCATCTTTGCCCTGTTGTTTCAAGAGCATCGCTTTTGCCATAACGGGGCGAAAATCCTTGGGATCTTTCTTAATTGCTTGGTCATATACAGAGCTAGCTTGATCGTACCGTTTCTGGGAAGCGTGAACCGAACCTAACAGTACCTGCACGGCTACTATATCTACACTTCCTGGCTGAATTTTATTCGCTTGGGCTGCCTTAGAGAGGGTTTCTTGCAGCAAACCAATAGCTGCTTCCGGGCGTTGCTGACTTATTAACAGATCCACCATTCCTTGTAAAGCCTTCAAATCGCCTGGTTTCGTAGACAAAATAGAGCGATAAGCTTGAGCGGCTCCTTCGCGATCGCCAATTTGCTGTTTGGCTTGAGCCAGTAGCACTGAATATTCTGACTGTTCGGGATTCAGCTTCGCTAGCTTTTCTAAAGGTTCAATGACGACTTGGATATCAGCTGGTTTAACCTCACTTTTTTCTTTTTGACTCAGTAATTGTAGCCGCGCCTGTAATAAGCCTTTAAGCGCAGTCTGATTTTCTGGTTCCCTTTGCAAAACCAGTTCATAACCCCGTACTTCGTCTTCCAGTTTTGATTTTTGGTCAGCAGAGGTCAAAGTGCCTCTGGTGCTAGCGGTATTCTGGTTTGAGGGTGGCGTATTATTAAATGCTCCAATTATGGGAATCACCGAAACACCCACAAAAGCAAGAATTGCCACCGCCAAGACGATTTGAACTATCCAACGATTGCGCGGTTGAGACACAGTTTTGTCTTTCTCCTAAATTTTAATGACATTATCATTTACATAAATCGTAAAGTTAAAAATTTCCAAAACTTTGCGGAATACCGCCAATTGCCTGTGAATTTTATAACAATTAACTATTTACACTGCTAAAGTAAGTGATGACTTTAGGAGGAGCCGTCAGAATTGTAGCTATGATATGCTTCCGAAACTAGTGTAAAGGCGCTGAATTACACATTTAGTGTTTATACACTCAATTTAGCGCCTTTAATATTGTTATAGAGTACCCTAGTGTGACTTTGTGAAAAGCAAATATACTTTCATCAGTCGCACAAATGCTCTTTCCAGCTGCCTTTGTAAAATCCCACAATGGGATGTGTCTCCGCCGCAAGGAGTTTTTATGAATTCCGACCTGATGCCGTTGCCTGAATCTTCTAATTCTTCTACCTCTAGCCAGGGCCCAACTAACAAAGAGGCAGCCGCTAATGTTCACATAGCAGCCAAGTCCTCTAAACCTGAAAATTCGCCTGTTAACCCCATTGAGACTGACTCAAATGGGAACTTAATCAATCGACAGCAACCAATTCCGCCTCCCAGTGAGCCGATGCAATATCGAGCGATCGGGTTAGTTAGGGGTCGCTATCATGCTAGCAGCGAACAATTTACTCAAGGTACGCTGCTGACCACAGATGGTGTAGAACTCAATGCCGTCCTCCTAGGCCGGATTATGAGCTTAGTCAAGAATCATCTAGACTTAGAAAAAGAACACTTGTGGGTAGTATATCCACGTACAAGACAAGAGAATGATACCTTGCACATCCAAATCGTCGGAGTTTGGGAGCCAGAAAATCTGGCAAAAAACTCAACAGATGAAGACGATTCAGACTTGGAATTGCAAGAGTTACAACAGATTCCCGATGATGGCTTATCCGAAAACTCTGAACTAAGTACAATTCCCGTAATTCCCTCATCAGAAGTTGCAGATGGTGGTTTTTCTGTTCGTGGTGAGGTAGTCTACCAATCTTTTGATGCTAAGAGCTTGGTAGTCAAAATTAGGCAAGCCGCACGCAAACCAACTGAGAAACCCAAATATTTTAAATTGAAATTGAGGGGCGTGCTGACCACCAAAGCAGTAGGAAAGTTCTGGGACTTCCAAGCCAAGCGAGAAGCTGACGTTTTGATCGTAGAAAAAGCTGAGGCGATCGCTGACTTGCCCAAAAAACGCAAACCACCATTCAAAGGTGGCCCTCGTGCTGGCGGTGGCGGTGGTGCTGGTGGTAGAAAACCATTCCCCCCTAGACGCAGTGGCGAAACCCCACGTCCTATCAAGAAAACAAGCGCAGGCGGCGACACCTCGGTGGTGTCAAAACCTATACCAAGAACACCCGCTCCTAAACCCATCAAGCGGCCGAAACCGACTCAAGAATAGGGTATTGGGGATTGGGGATTGGGTACTGGGGATTAAAGATTGGGAGCTAGGAATTAGAGATTGGGGATTAGATTAAATATTAGGGTTCAACTAATTTTTTCCAGTCCCCAATCCCCAGTCCCCAGTCCCCAGTCCCCAATATCAAAAATCCGTCCGTCGGTCTTGGGGTAGAAAAGATCGCTCCATCGGAATTGGAGAAACTGGTTCTGTCAGGGTAAACGTACCGGCTTCGATCCACTTTTTCAACTCTAGGGCGACTTGCCTAGAAAAAAACAAACTTGCTAAGGGGGCAGAGCGTACAGCTTTGCCCTCAATCGTGATCCGCCCAGATTTTAGTTGGGCATAACTCACTAAACCAAAAGTAGGACGAACGCGCCGGGGAATGGAAAAATCCACTATTGGGGCTACTAAGTCTTGATCTTGGACGGCACAGTGTTCAACTACTTGTTCATTTAACACAGGTAGTGGTACACCAACACCTAACATCAATGAGGGGCCATAGCTTTTGAAGTAACAACCCCGAACCCAGTGAGCATCCATTTGCTTGGCATCACCAATTAAAGCTAAAGTGGCGGAAGGCCCAATGGGTGTACGATTAGCTAAACGCTTTTGTAAAGGAAAGTGCTGAGTGCCTTCCCAAGCGACATAGCCAATACCACCACCTAAAAAAATTCGAGTACCGATACCAACGAGTTGTAAATCGGGGTCGTTGAGTAAGGGGGAAATAGCACCGGGGTTAGAGTAAACGGCATTTCCCAGACGCGGTTGTAAAGGGCCGAGATAGGTGAAGAGGGGGCGATCGCCACCATTTACACCAACAATAAAATTTTGATAAAGATTGCGGGGATTAAATAAATAAAACTGATTAATCGTTTCATTGGTAATTGTAGTTTCAAAAGTTGCTCTGGGATAACAATCTGTTACTTGTCCTTGCGCTTTTACGTGTATAGGTTTACCAGCGATCAAATCTTCGATTACATGACCCCCGCCACGTTCTCTGACTTCTTCCCCGTCCGTTGTCTCTACAGCAGAACTCGCACCCAAATATAAATCTACTGCCCCAAAACCAGAGTATGCTGGAACCCCATCTAACCAACACCGACGAATTTTTATCGGGGGATCAGTGTGTCCGAGATTGATAATTGCACCACTTGATTCCATTGGCTCAAATGTGCCAGTGGTAATTACATCAACTTCTTTAGCTGCTTTAGTAACACCGATTTCTACAACTCGTGCTTTTAATTCTTCAGTTGTCAACACTACCGCACGTTGGCGGCTGATTTTTTCGTTAATTTCTGCAATTGTTCGCATTTTATCAGTGCTAGTGCTTCCTGCTGTCTTCCTTTTTGAAGGATATCTTGATAAATCACAAACTCTTGCATAATTTATTCTCAAAATAGTTGTCACCAATCTCTGCGCGACAGCTTAACACCCTAGATAGGGTTAAAATTCCGAAAAAATTCAAATATTGCAAAGTCAGAATTAATGCTAAATTCTATTTTAGATAAATGAGGGTATAAACAATTTGTAAGATTAAAATTCCGAAAAAATTCAAATATTGCAAAGTCAGAATTAATGCTAAATTCTGTTTTAGATAAATGAGGGTATAAACAATTTGTGAAGTTGCTAATACCCTCAGATATATAAACTAAGTTTTTGCAGTAGCGTCTAAGTCTAAGTTAGTGCTTGAGCAACTACTGCCGAAAGCAACTCATTTGCTGCTTGCTTCAACAACTCGGCTTTATCGGTCTGTTCCCAAGGCAACTCTAAATCAGCCCGCCCAAAATGACCGTAAGCCGCGACGTCCTGATAAAAACGTCCGCCTCTTTCACTTGGTAGGTTACGTAAGTTGAAGGCATGAATAATCCCCGCCGGACGGAGTTCAAAGTGCTGGTTGATTAATTCCAGTAAAGTTTCTTCATCCACTTTACCGGTGCCAAAGGTATCAACCAGAATGCTTGTTGGTCGCGCTACGCCAATGGCATAGGATAGTTGAATTTCAACTTTTTCTGCCAACCCAGCAGCGACAATATTTTTCGCCACATAACGAGCAGCATAAGCAGCAGAGCGGTCTACCTTGGTGGGGTCTTTACCAGAAAAAGCGCCGCCACCATGCCGTGAGTAACCACCGTAGGTGTCAACTATTATTTTCCGTCCTGTCAGACCAGAGTCTCCCTGAGGGCCACCAACGACAAATTTGCCAGTGGGGTTAACTAAAAAACGTGTTTCCTGATTAGGCTTAATTTCAATGTCACCAAAAACAGGTTCGACCACTGCTGACCAGAGGTCTTGTTTAATTTTGGCTTGTACCGCCGCCTCATCCGTGATTTCCCCAATACTGGCTGTATGTTGGGTGGAAATTAGAATAGTATCAATACCTACTGGGCGTCCATCTTCGTAGACCACAGTTACTTGGGTTTTACCGTCAGGACGCAGGTATGACAATTCACCTGTTTTGCGGACTGCTGCCAATCGGCGAGCAATGCGGTGGGCGAGACTGATGGGTAAGGGCATCAGTTCTGGTGTTTCGTTGCTAGCAAAACCGAACATTATACCTTGATCGCCCGCGCCAATTTTGTCAAATTGTTCATCACTATCCTGCTGGCGCGTTTCTTGAGCGGTGTTAACGCCTTGAGCAATATCAGGTGATTGTTCGTCTAAAGCCAGCAGAACGCTGGTGCTGTTAGCAGAAAACCCATTATCGGCATTGGTATAGCCAATTTCGGCAATTTTCTGACGGGCAAGATTGACGAAATTCACATTGGCTTTGGTGGTTATTTCACCAGTGATTAGCACCAAACCAGTATTAACTACTACTTCAGCTGCAACACGGCTGCTGGGGTCTTGTGTCAGTAGGGCATCCAGAATGGTATCAGAAATCTGATCGCAGATTTTATCTGGATGACCTTCGGTGACTGACTCCGAGGTAAATAGATATCGACGAGACAAAGGAAATTCCTCCTGATTTGAATTTTTTGGCTGAACTAAATCTAGTATTTAGTTCAACTACCTAATTTAACGTGAGTTAGATGAACCCTAACTTGAACTAAAGTTCAAGCCTGCCCCTCTCTGACTCAAAAAGACATGGTTTTGGGTAGTAAAACCTTTTAAAGGTCTTTTGATTCGGCTCATTAGGTGAACACCTTATAAGCAGTCGAACTCACATTAATTTATGAAATCATAACAATATTTATACTTCAGTAGTTAGTATCTTATTAATATCGATAAAAACTACTAGCTATCAGGTAAGTATCTGTAAAGAAGATCAATTTATGCTAATTAATTTGTGGTTAAAAGTATTTAATAACACAAAAAAAGGGGACACTAAGAAGCGCCCCCACAAACTTTGACACAAACACTGCTGCTTTTAAACCTGAACCGCTAACTTTGCTTCCGTAGCTGTTAAGCGCTCATAAGCAGCACGCATTTTCAATCCTGTAAGCACTTGGAAGAAACCAGTACCATTATTGGAACCTGGATACTCGCGGTGCTGGAGTAACAAGTGAGTCAATTCACCCTGATATTTAGTGGATGTATTGCTGAGATGGGTTTCGATATAAATTACTTCTTCCAAGTTGTCAAATTGACCATCGACCTCTAGTACTGAGACATAGCGGCCGTAGTAAACATCTGAACCGTAGTACAGTTGCATACCAGGGTAAGAACAGGTCAGCTTGCGTCCACAAGGAGTCCAATTAATTGTTGACCCTTCATCAAATAGGTAGGTTGGATCAAAGCCTTCCTTACCTTCGCGCTGGAGCATACGTACCCGCAAGACTCTGCGCTCCGTGTCGTTTTTGATCAAGTTCGTGGGTAATACTTGTAGAACCACATCAGCAAATTCTCTTTGTGGTTCAATAAATTTATCAAAGTCAGGTTTGCGGGAATTGATTTGCGCTAAGACATCTTCGTAGCGATGGCCACGTTCAGCCATATCTCGCTGGATTTTCCAGGCAATTTTGACTTCATCGCTAATGTCAAAATATACACTGAAGTCGATTAGCGATCGCACCCGCTCATCATATAAAGGATGCAGCCCTTCAACAACTATAATGTGATTCGGCTCTATCCGCTCTGGCGGATCAATTAAGCCAGTTTCGTGGTTATAAATCGGCTTATCAATCGCTTGACCACTTTTAAGCGCTTTAATTTGCTCATACATCAGGTCAAAATTGTTGGCTCTAGGGTCTAATGCCGTTATCCCCGTTTCTTTACGTTGTTTGCGATCTAGTGAATGATAGTCATCCAAGCAAATGACTGTCATTAATTCTTCACCAAACAAATCTATCAAACGACGCAAAAACGTAGATTTCCCGCACCCAGAGTCTCCGGCTACTCCAATCAGTACCACGCGTTCCGGCTTATTTGTCATAAATCTCCTCTAAAATACTAAAATTGTCTCAATATTTTTTCACACAGCAGATTCTGAAGCCAGGAGTTTAACCCTTTGGTTTATCCTGCGTTCTTGCTACCTAGCACATCTATAAGACACCAAGCAAGTGAGCAACAAAAGTAATTAAGTTGCTACTCGTCGGACTAGCCTGAATTTTGGTGCCGGTAAGTATTTAATCCTAGTGGTATATTTGATTTTAACAGAAGGGGGTATCCCATACAAGATTGCTCTCAATAAGAATTAGGGTGGTTCATGAATGATTTTTTTGTTGATTTAGTTGTTAATTTAAAAACGGGGATCAGCACTGCCCATCAGCGTTACGCCTTTATCAGTCTGCTACTTGTGACTATAAACAAGACTATAAGGTATAATTTATTATTGCCGTGAATTTTTTGATATTCCTAAATTGTAATTCCTGCTCGACAATACTTAATATATTCAAAGCAAAAATCTATCCAACGAATGAGCAAAGAACTTGCATTAGTCAAATTCTTGGCTGTAAATTTATAAATATGCTCAAATACAAGCGTTGACGTTATGGCCAAGTACTGATAGGGGTTGACAGATTTTTCACATCAAGTGAAACTGATTACAGGTGCTAAAATCACGGTTCTCTATATCGTTATATTTGTAGCTTGAGTTGTCAGAGTCATGTCATTATCCATAGACAGATCATGAATATGGCTAACAATATTCCCAGATAGTAGATTTAAAGAAGTAAAACCAATTGGAAGAAAACCTTCTGAAATTGGCATTTCCGATTTAAATTCTTGGAGTAGGCAAGCGCAACGGCAATTTTTGGAAGTCAACTAAGCAGTAGCTTCCACTAATAATCGAATCAAGCTTCCTACAATATCTGCCCCTTTAAGTTACTCGTTGGGTAATAAGGTAAAAAACTATCTCCCTCATGGGGGTGGTAGTTAACGAAAAAAAGATTAAATTGACTCATTATTAACATTCTCCACAAGACTTATCCTTTACCTTAGAAGGTGAATGAACAGGTGTGTTTTTTGCTGTGCCTGCATGTCTTTGGTGAGTGTACTTAGCAAGGCATTAATTTAATGATGCCGTTTTTCCTTCATCGCCAGTTTTGTGAAACGAAAATCCGGTAAACTAAAGCTGGCAAGGTAGGGGAATAGTTTTTTTTTGAAAAACGGTTAAGTAAATTATCGGAGTGGTAGAACGAATGTACAATCAAGGTGCTGTTGAGGGTGCTGCCAACACAGAATTAGGTAGCCGCATCTTCCTTTATGAAGTGGTGGGTTTGCGTCAGAGCGAAGAAACTGATCAAACTAACTACCCAATTCGGAAAAGTGGCAGTGTGTTCATCAGAGTGCCTTACAACCGCATGAATCAAGAAATGCGACGTATCACTCGTCTAGGCGGCACAATTGTTAGCATCCAACCTGTAACTGTTTTAGAACCAGTTAATGGTAAAGCCTCATTTGGGAATGCTACAAGCGTTGTCAGCGAGTTAGCTACATCTGGGCAAACTGCTAACAGTGAAGGGAATGGTAAAGCCACACCTGTGAATGCTCATAGTGCTGAAGAGAACAAGGACAAGAAAGGCAACACCATGACTCAAGCGAAAGCCAAAAAAGACCACGGTGACGTTCCTGTTAACACTTATCGTCCCAATGCTCCGTTTATTGGTAAGGTAATATCTAATGAACCGCTAGTTAAAGAAGGCGGTATTGGTATTGTTCAACACCTTAAATTTGACCTATCTGGGAGTGATTTAAAGTATATAGAAGGTCAAAGTATTGGGATTATTCCACCAGGAGTGGACAAGAACGGCAAGCCGGAAAAACTCAGACTATATTCCATCGCCTCAACTCGTCATGGCGATGATGTGGATGACAAGACAGTATCACTGTGTGTCCGCCAATTGGAGTACAAGCACCCAGAAACTAGCGAAACAGTCTACGGGGTTTGCTCTACGCACCTGTGTTTCTTGAAGCCAGGGGAAGAGGTAAAAATTACTGGGCCTGTGGGTAAGGAAATGTTGTTACCCAATGACCCTGAAGCTAATGTGATCATGATGGCAACTGGAACAGGTATTGCGCCGATGCGGGCTTATCTGTGGCGTCAGTTTAAAGATGCGGAAAGAGCAGCTAACCCAGATTACCAATTTAAAGGATTCTCTTGGTTAATATTTGGCGTACCAACAACTCCAAACCTCTTATATAAGGAAGAACTGGAAGAAATTCAACAAAAATATCCTGATAACTTCCGCCTCACTGCTGCTATCAGCCGCGAACAGAAAAATCCCCAAGGCGGTAGAATGTATATTCAAGACCGCGTAGCAGAACACGCTGATGAATTGTGGCAGTTGATCAAAAATGAAAAAACCCACACCTACATCTGCGGTTTACGCGGTATGGAAGAAGGTATTGATGCAGCCTTAACTGCTGCTGCTGCTAAGGAAGACGTAACCTGGAGTGATTACCAGAAGCAACTCAAGAAAGCCGGTCGCTGGCACGTAGAAACCTACTAAGTGCTGAGTACCGAGTTCTGAGTTCTAAGTTATGAATGAGTAGGGTAGGCAGTGCCTACCCTACAATTGTTTTATACAGATGGCTGAGGAAAGAGTTCTCAGTTCTGGGAGGTAAAGTATTAACAGTGAACAGTGAACAGTAAACAGTTATCAGTGATCTATTTATCCCTGGGTTTAAGTCCCCCACAAAGAGGTGGAATGCGTTGGTGGCGGGTCTAAATCCCCCACCATACGCCTGATAACTGATAACTGATAACTGATAACTGATTTAAATACTTGTTACTACTCAGCACTCAGCACTCAGCACTCAGCACTTAAAGAATAAATTGGGTGCAAAATGGGTGTGAAACTAGGAATACTGGGATTAGGCACCGTGGGAACGGGAACAGTGCAGTTGTTGCAAGATAGCGCTGGGCGTCACCCATTGTTGCAAGAGATAGAAATCTATCGGGTGGGAGTGCGATCGCTCGATAAACCCCGTGCAGTAGAATTATCTACAGAAGTATTAACTACAGATTTAGAATCCATTGTCAACGATCCGGCGGTAGATATAGTTGTCGAGGTGATGGGCGGACTGGAGCCGGCGCGATCGCTCATCCTGAAAGCTTTAAGTAATGGTAAGCACGTAGTCACCGCCAATAAAGCCGCGATCGCTCGCTTTGGGGCGGAAATTTTCACAACTGCCAATCAAGCTGGCGTCTACGTCATGTTAGAAGCTGCTGTGGGTGGTGGTATTCCGGTGATTCAACCCCTAAAGCAGTCTTTAAGTGTTAACCGTATTAATACTGTAACTGGTATCGTTAACGGTACAACTAACTACATCCTGACACGGATGCAAACAGAAGGCAGCAACTTTGATGATGTCTTAGCTGATGCCCAGCGATTGGGTTATGCTGAGGCTGACCCCACAGCCGATGTTGATGGCTTAGACGCAGCCGATAAAATTGCTATTCTGGCATCATTAGGCTTTGGTGGACGTATTAACCTACAAGATGTTTATACCGAGGGGATTCGGCAAGTTAGCAAAACAGATATTGCCTACGCCGAAAAATTGGGATTTGTGATTAAATTGTTAGCGATCGCTAAACGTAATACTCCTTCATCTCCTCTCTCTGTGAGAGTTCATCCCACATTAGTGCCTCAAGCCCACCCCTTGGCTAGCATCAACGGTGTTTACAACGCCATTCTTGTGGAAGGAGAACCAATTGGGCAAGTAATGTTTTTTGGGCCTGGTGCTGGTGCTGGTGCAACCGCCAGTGCTGTTACATCAGATATTTTAAATCTAGTTGCTGTCCTCAAAACCAATACAGCAGTTGCAAATCCCTTATTAACTTGTGGACATCAGGAATATTGCCAAATTGCGCCGATGGCAGAATTGATAACTCGGTTTTACGCCCGTTTCCTCACCAATGACCAACCTGGAGTTATCGGTAAATTAGGGACTTGCTTTGGTAACTATGGCGTTAGCTTAGAGTCAATTGTCCAAACTGGCTTTCAAGGGGAACTTGCAGAGATTGTGGTTGTTACCCATGATGTACGGGAAGGGAATTTTAGGCAAGCTTTGGCTGAAATTCGGGATCTAGAAGCGATCGAAAGCATTCCTAGCTTACTGCGTGTACTTTGAGATTAATGGAAAGTGCGATCGCTTGCTTGGGTTGAACCAGAAGCCTAGCTGCAAAGAAAGTCTTGCCAGCCTAAACCTAATGACAAGCTACACTAAAAAACAACCCTTACTCCTGCAAAGGTAAGCTTATGACCTCTGCAACTAATCCCCCCATCTCTGGAATGACTCTGCCAGACCATACTCAACTTCCAGAGTCAGACGGCACGTTTGTGAAAAACTTTCAAGAACATCCCCAAAGCATTCTACTAACCGAGTCCATTAAACCAGTATTGCAAAAACGTCATCCTGATGGGCAATATTGCATCGGTCAAGACAGTGGTATTTACTGGCGCATTACTGACCCCCCAGAAAAAGGCGCAGAAGCTCCCGATTGGTTCTATGTCCCGAATGTGCCGCCTACACTCAATGGACAAATCCGCCGCTCTTATGTGCTGTGGCAAGAACACATTGCTCCATTGATTATATTAGAATTTGTCTCTGGAAACGGTGCAGAAGAACGAGATAAAACACCTTGGAAGGGCAAATTTTGGATTTATGAACAGGTGATTCGTACTCCCTTTTATGGCATTTATGAAGTGAATAAAGCCAGTGTAGAAATGTATGAATTAATTGGTGGAGAATATGAGTTATTAACAACAAATGAACGGGGACATTATCTGATTGCTGCTTTGGGAGTTGAGTTAGGTATTTGGCAAGGAGTTTATCAAAATGCAGAATTACCTTGGCTGCGCTGGTGGGATTTGCAAGGTAATTTGTTGTTGAGTGGCGAGGAAAGAGCGGAATTAGAAAGCCAAAAGGCGGAACTAGAACGCCAAAGAGCCGATCGCTTGACTGCTCAATTGCGATCGCTCGGCATCGAACCAGAAGCCTAGATTTTTAGCTCGGGCAGTCGTTTATTGAATTCGGGCGGTTGTTTATTGAATTCGGGCAGTTGTTTATTGAATTCGGGCAGTTGTTTATTGAATTCGGGCGGTTGTTTATTGAATTCGAGCAGTTGTTTATTGAATTCGGGCGGTCGTTTATTAAATTCGATCGCTTAACAGCTACAAAATCTTTTGCCAGTTAGCTTTTAGAGCTTGAGTAAGCTATGTACCTATATTAAAAATCCTATGTCCTAACCATCCTAAACCCAAGCCTAGACTAGAAGTGCTAGCTAAAATTAGAAAAGTATGAAATTTGCTAAAAGATTCTAGTAATTTATCTCCAGCCACAGCCATAGCCCAAGCCCCAGCTACAGCCACAGCCCAAGCCACAGCCCAAGCCCCAGCCACAGCCACAGCCGAAGCCCAAGCCCCAGCCACAGCCCAAGCTACAGCTACAGCCTCAGCCACAGCCCAAGCCCCAGCCACAGCCCAAGCCCAAGCCCAAATTATGTGCGGAGCGTTAAACGCTGCTAACAAATAGCCTATCAATAGGTAGCTTAGTAATACACCAATCAACCAGCCCCAGGGAATAATTCTAGGTGGTTTAGTAGTTGGTTTAACTCGAAGAATTGGCTTTAAGGATAGCTTGGCTTTGGAAGGAAGAACTTCTTTTCTATGAACTCGATCAACAGGTGGTGGAGGCGTTGCTTTTGGTGCTTCTAACATTGCCAACCATACCTGCATTGACTGAGGGCGGTCTTTTGCCTCCAGTGCCATGCCTTCGAGAATTGCTTGATTTAATTGATCGCTGATGCTTGGATTAATTTGTTTAGGTGGAATCAGGAAAGTATTGTCTAGCTTGCGAGCCAGAGAAGTTGTAGGGCGTTGACCTGTCAGCCCATAATAGAGTGTGGCAACCAGACAGTAAACATCGACCGTTGGATCTCGACTACCTCTGCTCATCTGCTCATAGGGCGCAAATCCCTCATTACCTGCAATACCCTTTGAACTCAAAGTTTTAGGCACGAGTTCTTTAGCAATGCCAAAGTCAATCAGAACTGCTTTGCCATTACTCCGCAGCATGATATTTCCGGATACTCCATTACCAAACACAAACGGTCTGCTTCCTCAAAGGAGTCTACGACCTCCACAATATACTTATGCTTACACCTCTGAAGCTTTAAGGCTTCTCGCAAAAACATTGTCTTTAGCCGTCCGCGCTCCGACTGGTTAAGGGAATTTAGTAAATCATCATTTAAAGTTTTAATGACTTGGCGATCGCCTTTCTTATTTTTTACCAAATAAGTAATACCAAATCGTCCCCTTCCCAATTCCCTTTCAATAGTATATTTGCCACCTTGCAATTGATTACCTGCTATCCAAGCCACATTTGTAGCCCCAAAATACTTATATTAACTTTCACATAAGAAAGACTGAAGAACCGGAGAAGCTGTAGCACGCGCTCAAGTTAGATATACAGGAAAAATTTTCAGTGATAGTACTGAACTAGGACTTACGCAAAAATTGCTAAAAAGCTTAATTTCTCGAACCGCCAAGACGCCAAGAGCGCCGAGAATTCGTAGAGTGTGCGTAAGTCCTATGAACTTATCCGCGAGGATAGAGAACGGTGAGTCAGTATGTTTTAGATGCTAGCATTGTCAGAGCTTTGCTGCTTAAAATTTTCCGTTGGCCCCACATTTGCAATTTCATAGCCAGTGGGATAGCTGGGAATAGGAGAGTCAATATAAAAATTAGGGTGATTTCGAGGTGGGAATAACCGGATTAATTTGGCTCGGATTTTTAGTAGATTTACCATAACCGATCGCAGCAATGGCGAAGGATAGGGAAAACCAAAGGCATCGAGCATTGTCTCATCCAATAAAGCGTAGATACCTGGTTTGATAGAAGAACGCATCCACGAAGGAAACCAACTCAAAAATAAATCGCGTGTAGCTTCCCCTACTCGACGATTTGTATCTGAATAGCGAAAGTTTTGGCGTTCGTAGTCAAGGTTATAGCGCTCCAATTCTTCATAGGTTTCAGGGATATTCTGAATCTGCATTTGCTTACCTACTTCTCGCCAGAAGTAAAAAGACGCTAATTTTTCTTGTTCGCACATCAGCCGCCAACCAAACCGCACATTCCAACGGATAGGCTCGAAAATGAAGGTTGAAAGTACATACAGGAAATCACTGTTGTCAATCTTGAAGCGTCCGTGGAGTGCATTCATGCGTTGCAGGGCTTCTTTGCCGCGATCGCTATCATAACCCCACTTAATCATCTCTCCAACAATTATTGCCGTATCATCGTAGCGTTTTTGCGGACAATGGGTAAATTCTCCTGTCTGATTCAGCAATTTAGAAATACTAGGAACGCAGTAAGTTCGCATCAAAGCAACTTCGAGCGATCGCGTCATATCCCAAGGAAACTCATAGCCATTCATCAAGTTATAAATCCGGCAATGATCTTGCACTGGATCAAGTTGCTGAACTAGCTGAAAATTTTTATAGCGATTGAGAAGCATCTGAAATTTCTCTGTATAAATTCAGTTATTTATTCACATCAAGCAACCGTGAAGTTTCTAACCGACTCATCCACTTTTCTAAATAAACTTGATTACCTTTTTCTTCATTTGGATCTTTAGTATCCAAACGATAAGGCATCAGTCCCAAAATTGTTGCTGTTGTCACGCAAAACATCGATTTTTGGAAACTCATGCAAATTTGTACCCGCAAATCATCTTCACCCCGAAGACTGCGACGATAAACTTCGTGCAAATACTCTGGAAGATAATGACGCATATCCTGCATCAACAAGGTGGGAGGAATACCCGCGCCACCAATTGGTAAAGGATCGGCATACAATGCGCCATATTGAAATCGAGTTTGATCTGGGGGAATTTGATATCCTTGGGCGTTGTATGAAACTGTACCGTGGAAAGGAGTTCCCCGGAAAAATACTGCTTCTACATAAGGTATTGCTGTATCTGCTAAGAAGGTCAAACCAACGCTTTTGGGAATGATTTCATAGACCTCACCTCGAATTTTGACGGCGTAGGTGATTGGGTTTGATGCATTTGCCACTAACCCTGCTTTAATGTGTTCTACAACTTGGGGAATCGATTTGATTTCGCCTCGGTCGTAGCGGTCTGACAAGTTAAGAAACATATCAGCCATTACTCGCCAGAATTGACCTAAACCAGTGTAGTAAGCAGAGACGCGCAAGTTTTCTGTTAAGAAATCTGGAAACAGTTGGTTAATACCTAGAATTAAGGGATTATTTTTAAATTTTGCTGTGATAACGGCTTGCGCTCTTTCTTGAAATTCTTTTGTATCTAAATAGGTATCTAGTCCGCCGCCACCGTGCCACATCATGGCTTTCATACAATATTCGGCATATTCAAAATTAATTCGGTTATGCCACCAGTGACGGAGTAATTTCTGAAAAGAAACCTCTCCATTAAAGTATTTAAAAAATGGGAAAAATATTAAAAACTGATGCTCGGCAATATAATTAAGATTTTTTGAGTAGGCATCTAAAACTACACCATAACTTTTAAGAATACCAACAACTTCCAAAACATTTTCTGGATTATCGGGGACTAATGCATCTCCTGTTTGCAAACGTTCAATATACTCAGCTAAGGGATTGTGAACCGCTTTCTTTTTAATAGTTACCATTGCTATCTCTCCAAAAACTTTAGGAATTAGGGCATTGGGCATGGGGCATGGGGCATGGGAAAGAGGACTTGGGGACTCTTGAGAATTGGGGACAAGGGAAACACTTGTTGCAAGTTCTAATTTAAGTCTCCTTGTCCCCTTGTCCCCTTGTCTTCCCTGCCTCCCCTGCTCCCTGCTTCTTCCCCATTCCCTAATCCCTAATCCCTAGTCCCCATTGCTTTATCCAAGGACACTGCTACTACTACGTTTTGGTTATTCACCATTGCTGTAATTGTTGGTTCAGTCCAGCGTGCTAACCAACCAGGTTGAATGCCGAAAATTACAATCAGCACAGCTAAAATTGCAGCTGGGGCGCGATCGCTCCAATACACCCGTGGTAAGTTGGTAACTTGTGCAGACAAGCGTCCAAAAAAGGCACGGTTAAGAAGTATCAGGAAGTAAACCGCAGTTAAGCCTGTACCAATCATTGATAGCAATGTTTGAACTGGAAAAACTGGGAAACTCCCCCGAAAAACGATGAATTCGGAAATAAAGCCTAGCATTCCCGGTATCCCTGCGCTAGCCATAACTCCCACAACAATCAAGCTACCAATTACAGGCATACCGCGTTCTGGGTTCAGCAGTCCTTGGAGAACTTCTAAATCCCGGCTTCCGGCTTTTTTATATACAACCCCTACCAGCAAAAACAGCATGGCGGAAATCAAGCCGTGGCTAATCATCTGCATAACAGCACCCAACACACTTAATGGTGTGGAAGCCGCCGCCGCCAAAAGCACATAGCCCATGTGACCAATAGAACTGTATGCTACCATCTTTTTCATGTCGGTCTGGGCGATCGCGCAGGATGCACCATACAGTACACTGACTACTGCCCAGGTTGCTAACCAAGGAGCCACATAAGCCCAAGCTTCTGGTAACAAGTTCATGCCAAACCGCAGTAAGCCATAAGTTCCCAACTTCAACAACACTCCAGCCAACAGCACAGAAATTGGTGTGGAAGCTTCAACGTGAGCATCTGGCAACCAAGTATGGAAGGGAACCAAGGGAATTTTAATTCCGAAACCTATCAAAATTCCCCCTAGCAGTAAAAGCTGTGTCGCTAAAGGTAGAGTCGTAGCATTCAAGGTTGCTAGTGCAAAGCTAGAGGAACCACTCAGCCAAACCATGCCGAGAAAACTTGCCAAAATCAAGATTCCCGAAACAGCAGTATAAATGAGAAATTTTGTTGCAGCATAACCCCGCTTTTCTCCACCCCAAATAGCTATCAACAGATATAGCGGGATTAGTTCCAATTCATAAAACAAGAAAAATAGCAGTAAATCCTGTGCTAGAAAAGCTCCAGTCACTCCAGCGCTTAATAATAGTATCAAAGAGTAATAAAATTTAGGACGCTGAAGGGATTCATCGCTGCTATAAATGGCAATGCAAGTTAACAATCCATTCAAGACCAGCAGTGGTAAAGATAAACCATCTATTCCCAAGTTATAGTTCAAGCCTAAAACATCTATCCAAGGGAGGGACTCGGCAAATTGTTGAGTGATTTCCCCTGGATGAAACTGAATTGCTAGTATGATTGTCCACAAGAAAGCAATACTGGCAAAGACCAAAGCCACCCCACGGGCGAATTTACCACTGATGCCAGAGGGCGAGAAACCAATTAAAGCTGCGCCGATTAACAGCACTAGAATTAAAACACTAAGCATAGACGGAATTCAGGTAAGGGAAGCAGGGGAAGCAGGGGGAGCAGGGGGAGAGTAAAAACTTTTAACTCCTGTACAGACGCGATTAATCGCGTCTCTACTCCTAACTCCTGTACAGACGCGATTAATCGCATCTCCTAACTCGCTTAAAAAGGTAATTTATCTAGTAAACCAGATGACCAACTGATGAATAAACCCAGGACGCTGACGACCGCTAAGATGGTCAACATATAGCCCTGAGATTGCCCAGAAATGCTATACTTTAAAGTTTGTCCGCCAAGAATAGTCGCAAATCCAACCAAGTTGACTAAACCATCGACTAAATAGCGATCGCTCCAAGCAGAGATTTTAGATAGCAGTGCGACTGCACCCACTACTGTTACCCGATAAACTCGGTCAATATAAAAATCATAACCTAACAAGTCCTGCACAAATCTCCACGCCAAAATTCTGGATCTTGACCAAGCTTTGTGTAGATGAACTGTAGACCCTACAACTACCCCCACGACGGTAGAAATAAATAACGCTAACGCCACATACCAATTAATACTTTCCCAATCTGGTAGCAAGTACCATTGCTGTAGCATCAAAGGCACAAGCAGAGTCAAGACTGTAAGAATCACCATTGGTAAGGCCATCTGCCAGCCAACTTCTGGGGTGCGACGGGTTTTCTGTTGCGGTTTCCCCCAGAAGACTAATCTGAATACTCTGGTCAAGTTTAATGCTGTTAAGCCATTGACCAATAATAAAACCCCAATTACCCAAGGGCTAATATTCACAAAACCATCAGCCCATGCTAACATAGCCCAAAAGCTTCCTAATGGTAGGAGTGTTACCATTCCGGCTGCACCGACAATAAAAGCAGTAGTTGTGGCTGGCATCCTTGACCATAGACCGCCCATTTCTGTTAAGTCTTGGCTTTGGGTAGTCAAGATTACTGAACCGGAACTCATGAATAATAATGCTTTAGCGATCGCATGAGTTAACAGCAACATCAAGGCTACACCTCCTTGCTGTAACCCCACCGCCAAAAAAACTAAGCCCATGTATGCACTGGTGGAATGAGATAGCGATCGCTTAATGTCAATTTGAGCTATGGATACTAATGTCGCCCCAATTGCCGTTACCGTTCCCATGACTACTAATACATTCAAGGCAACTGGCGACAGGGCTAACAATGGTTGTAGTTTATACAGTAAATAAGCACCACCAGCTACGACTAGTGAGTTTCTCATTACCGAGGCGGGGTTCGGCCCTTCCATTGCTTCATCCAACCAAAGATGCAGAGGAAATTGAGCGCATTTACCAGCAGGCCCAGCAATTAACGCCAACCCTAGCAATGTTGATGCCATTGGGCTTAAATTAGCTGTTTGCGCCCACTCATATAAATTTGAAAAGTTCAAGCTGCCGGCTAAGGTGGAAAGCGTCACTACTCCCATCAGCAACAACAAGTCTCCCACCCGTTTGGTTAAAAACGCATCCCGTGCTGCTGTCACTACTAGCGGTTGAGCATACCAAAATCCCACCAGCAAGTAAGTTGAAAGTGTCAGCACTTCCAAAAGGGCATAGCTGAAAAACAAAGAATCACTGATTGCTAAAGCACTTAGGGCTGCCTCAAAAAATCCCAGCAGTGCAAAAAAACGTGCCAACGACCAGTCTTTTTCCATGTAGCCCAGAGCGTAAACTTGTGCAAGTAAGCTTAACCCTGTAATTAAAACTGTTGCCCCAATGCTAACTGCCGAGAGTTCCAAGGCAAAAGATAAGTCTAAATCAGCAGCTTTAAACCACGTCACCAGTAACTTTTCTGGTTCTCTATCCCAGATAATGTTAAATACAAACAGACTATGGACAAAAGCCAAAACCGTCGTCAACAAGTTTATGTATGCCGCAGGTCTTGGCCCTGTTCGCTGAATTATTCCTATTCCCCACGGCAACGTCAAAATTGCGCCTAATAAGCTATATAAAGGCACAAACCAACTTGTTGAAAATAGAAATTGATGCATTTAAATTCACCTTGACGACTCAGCCTTAATTTTAAAAAAGCTTTTATACTATTATTTATTTTACAAAATTAATTTATGATAAATATCAATATTTTTTTACTCTTGTTTCAACTAAACTATCATAATTATTTTTACTTTTCTTTACCCTATTAAACTTTGATAAAATATAACTTTACATAGGTTAAAGCATTTACTTGCTTTAACCTCACCTTTGTTTTTACATTTTTATTTCTACTTTGAACAAACTACTTTATAGGATATATTTGGAAAAATTATATATTTTTCACTTAGTCCTTGTATATATAGCAGAAATTGGCAGAACCTAGACACAGCATAACATATAGCAGCTTGTCGTCCCTCGCCAGATAAAATTACCCTTGGTTATGAATGTCATTTTGTAAATGAGATAAAGAAATTATAAAGCATAAGTGGCTCCTCTAGGAATCAGAGAACTTTAATTGCTCAGGAGGGCAGATAAATTTTTGTTAAGTTTTTTAAAACTTTCTTATCATAAACTATTATAGTAATTTATATTGCCAGGAAGGCCAACCTTTCCTATGCTTAATTTGGAAGTGTTTTCTTAGCTATTAAGATCAAGCTCTCCCCGTCAAAAATTTTAAGCGACAGTACAGATTGGATTAATATTGTAGGAGTTCTGCGATGCCAATTGCAGTTGGGATGATTGAAACGAAGGGCTTTCCAGCAGTAGTGGAAGCTGCTGATGCGATGGTGAAAGCCGCCCGTGTGACTTTAGTAGGGTATGAAAAAATTGGTAGCGCTCGCGTCACCGTGATAGTTAGGGGAGATGTATCGGAAGTACAAGCTTCCGTAGCTGCTGGGGTTGAAGCGGCGAAAAGAGTTTTTGGTGGTGAAGTTTTATCCACTCACATCATTGCTCGTCCTCACGAAAACCTGGAATACGTCTTGCCGATACGTTACACAGAAGCTGTAGAACAATTCCGTACTTAAAAGCTGTTTAAACAAAGTAATTAACGCTCAAAACCTTTTTGAGCATCACTTTTGTCCAAGGCTAAAAACAATAAAAAAGGGATTAAAACTAATGTCAATTGCAGTAGGAATGGTTGAAACGCTAGGCTTTCCAGCAGTAGTGGAAGCTGCTGATGCAATGGTGAAAGCTGCCCGTGTTACTCTAGTAGGCTATGAAAAAATCGGTAGTGGTCGAGTTACCGTAATTGTTCGGGGTGATGTGTCGGAAGTGCAAGCTTCCGTAGGCGCTGGTGTTGAATCAGTAAAGCGAGTCAACGGCGGACAAGTGTTATCTACTCACATTATTGCTCGTCCTCACGAAAACTTGGAATATGTCCTACCAATTCGTTATACCGAAGATGTAGAGCAGTTCCGGGAAAATGTGAATGCAATTCGTCCTTTCGGTAGAAGACCGTAATTTGTAATGCAAGTCGCCAAAGTTCGCGGCACAGTAGTTAGCACCCAAAAAGATCCAAGTCTTCGAGGTGTGAAACTACTGTTGTTACAATTAGTAGATGAAGACGGAAACATCCTGCCACAATACGAGGTAGCAGCAGATATTGTGGGAGCAGGAGTAGATGAGTGGGTACTTGTCAGTCGTGGCAGTGCTGCTCGTCAAGTTATTGGCAATGAACAGCGACCATTAGATGCAGTGGTAGTAGCGATTATAGATACTATTCACGTTGAAGATCGCCTAATTTACAGCAAAAAAGATCAATATCGATAGTCATTAGTCATTAGTCATTAGTCATTAGCTCTCGACAAAAGGCAAATGGCAAAGGACAAATGACAAATGGCAAATGACAATACAGGAGGAATCTCGAAATGGCAGTCCGCAGCACGGCGGCACCTCCAACCCCGTGGTCGAGGAATTTAGCTGAAGCCAAAATCCATGAAACAGCCTTTGTACATTCATTTTCCAATCTGATTGGAGATGTACGGATAGGTGCAAATGTAATCGTTGCTCCGGGAACTACGATTAGAGCGGATGAAGGCACACCTTTTTATATTGGTGAAAACACTAATATTCAAGATGGTGTTGTGATTCATGGGTTGGAGCAAGGTCGAGTAATTGGCGACGATGAAAATAAATACTCGGTGTGGGTAGGTAAAAACAGTTGCATTACCCACATGGCTCTAATTCACGGACCAGCTTATGTAGGGGATAATTCCTTCATTGGCTTTCGCTCTACGGTGTTTAATGCCAGGGTGGGTGCAGGTTGCATCGTGATGATGCACACTTTAATTCAAGACGTAGAAATTCCCGCCGGTAAGTATGTACCTTCGGGAGCGATCATTACCAATCAGCAGCAAGCTGACCGCTTGCCAGATGTGCAAGATGAGGATAAAGACTTTGCTCATCATGTGGTTGGGATTAATCAGGCGCTACGAGCTGGTTATCTTTGTGCTGCGGATAGCAAATGTATTGCACCAATTCGGGATGAGAACACTAAATCTTATAAGGGTAATGGTGTTACTGTTTTAGAGCTAGAAAGGAGTAGTGAAGTGGCGAGCAATAGCTTGGGTGCAGAAACAATAGAGCAGGTACGCTATCTATTGGAACAAGGGTATAAGATTGGTACAGAACACGTAGACCAGAGACGGTTCCGCACGGGTTCTTGGACTAGTTGCCAACCAATTGAACCGAGATCCATCGGTGAAGCGATCGCAGCATTAGAAAGCTGTGTTAGTGAGCATAGTGGCGAGTATGTTCGCCTGTTTGGTATTGACAAAGATAGACGACGTGTGTTAGAGAGCATCATCCAACGCCCGGATGGTGATTTTAAACCAGCGACCAATTTTAAGGCTCCGGCTAGTAGTCATAGCAATGGCAGCTACAGCAGTAGCTATAGCAATAATGGTAATAGTAACGGCTCTAGCAGTGGCAAAGTCAATGGCGAAACTGTAGAGCAAATCCGCCAACTTTTGGCAGGTGGTTACAAAATTGGCATGGAACACGTAGACGAGCGCCGTTTCCGTACTGGTTCCTGGACTAGCTGTAAGCCAATTGAAGCAACTTCTATAAATCAAGTAATTTCCGGTTTGGAAGAATGTATAGAAAGCCATCAAGGCGAGTATGTGCGTTTAATAGGAATTGATACCAAAGCCAAGCGGCGGGTATTAGAAACGATTATTCAACGTCCAAATGGTCAAGTAGCCTCCTCTGGTAGTCAGAAATCATCATTTACTAGCAGTGGAACTTCTGGTAATGCTACGGCAACAGCTACTAGCAACCGTTTGAGTACAGAAGTGGTAGACCAACTCCGGCAATTATTGGCTGGTGGGTATAAAATTAGCCTTGAACACGTAGACGAACGACGGTTCCGTACAGGTTCCTGGACTAGTACTGGTCAGATTCAAGCCTCCTCAGAAAGAGAAGCGATCGCAGCTATAGAAGGACACCTTGGCGAATACCAAGGGGAATATGTACGCTTAATTGGTATTGACCCCAAAGCCAAACGTCGGGTATTAGAAACGATTATCCAACGGCCAAATGGTCAAGTAGCCTCCTCTGGCAGTCAGAAATCATTTACTAGCAGTAGCAGTGCGCCTTCTACAACAGCAACAGCAACAGCTACCAGTACCCGTTTGAGTAGTGAAGTTGTAGACCAACTCCGACAATTATTGGCTAGCGGCTCTAAAATTAGCCTTGAACACGTAGACCAACGGCGGTTCCGGACTGGTTCTTGGACTAGTACCGGTCAGATTCAAGCCTCCTCAGAAAGAGAAGCGATCGCAGCCGTAGAAGGACACCTTGGCGAATACCAAGGGGAATATGTGCGCCTAATTGGTATTGACCCCAAAGCCAAGCGTCGGGTATTAGAAACGATTATTCAAAGACCATAGTGGGGAATGGGGCATTGGGCATTGGGCATTGGGCATTGGGCATTGGGCATTGGGCATTAATCAATAATTCTTCTTCCCCTGCCTCCCCTGCCTCCCCTGCTCCCCCTGCTCCCTCATCCCCCCTGCCCCTCATCCCCATTCCGGCTTCCGAGGTTAAAATTTCCATGTCTGTGCCGCTACTGCGCCTCAGCAATAACTTTGATTCTTACATTAGTGGTGAGGTGACTATTCATCCAAGCGCAGTACTTGCACCTGGGGTGATCCTCCAAGCGGCTGTAAACAGCAAGATCATCATTGGGCCAGGGGTCTGTATTGGGATGGGAGCAATTCTCCAAGTTCATGAAGGAACCCTAGAGGTAGAAGCAGGCGCAAACTTGGGAGCCGGTTTTTTGATGGTTGGCAAAGGCAAAATTGGAGCAAATGCTTGCATTGGTGCAGCAACAACAGTTTTTAACTGTTCAGTTGAACCTGGACAAGTAATTGCACCTGGTTCGATTTTAGGAGACACCAGTCGGCAAATTACCCAAACAGCCGAAACAAAGCAACCAGAACCATCCACGAATAACCCTACGGCTACAAGTGCGCCACCGCAGAAGGAAGAGGAAAATGGCTTAGGGGGAGGTAAGGAAAAAGAAGTTTCCTCAACTCAATTCTCAGCTTCGGCTTTTGTGGATTTCAAACAAAATAAGTCGATTTCTTACTTTAAATCTCCCGCCACTCCAGAAAGCCAGCCTCCTCCCGTAGAAGAACCCGTTAATGATGCTGACTCCACCTTGCAACAATCTGCCCAAGAGTCTACAGAACATGACTCAGACCTCAATCAACTAGCTACAGAATCCTCTAACGGTTTCGGGACTCAGATTTATGGGCAAGGGAGCATAAACAGACTGCTGACTACATTGTTTCCCCATAGACAATCCCTGAACGAGCGAAACTCTGACGATTAGTCCAAGTAAGTGTTAATTGTAAGTTGTCAGCTTTGTGATTATCTGGGAAAGTTCATAATGGAAATATCTAATCAACGGTCTTTAAACGCCATCGAGGGAGTGAGTAATCGAGACACCTTCCAAGATACTGCTTTAGGTTTAGTTTCTACCCGCAGCTTTCCAGCAATAGTTGGGACGGCGGATATGATGCTAAAGTCAGCAGGAGTTCATCTAGTTGGGTATGAAAAAATAGGTGGTGGATATTGTACTGCGATAGTGCGGGGTGGAATTGCTGACGTGCGTCTTGCCGTAGAATCTGGTGTCCAAACGGCTGAACAGTTTGGTCAGTTGGTTTCTAGCTTAGTGATTCCCCGACCTTATCCCAACCTAGATATAGTACTTCCGATCACAACCCGTTTCACTAAATTGATGGAGGACGGCAATTACAGCCGTCTGAGTAATCAAGCAATTGGTTTGGTAGAAACGCGGGGATTTCCAGCGATGGTAGGAGCATGTGATGCCATGCTCAAAGCTGCTGATGTTCATTTGGCTGCGTATGAAAAAATTGGTGGGGGTTTGTGTACAGCGATTATTCGGGGTTCCGTAGCAAATGTAGCAGTAGCAGTGGAAGCAGGGATGTTTGAGGCAGAACGCATTGGGGAATTAAATGCAGTAATGGTAATTCCCCGACCGCTAGACGAAATGGAGCAAACCTTACCATTGGCAAGCTGCTGGATAGAAGAACGCGAACCGTTAAACTTACCAGTGAATATTAAAGAACAAGTTGCCGAAATTGAAGTACTAAGATTACCAGATTTAACCAAGCTCCCGACAAAAATTGCAGAAGAATTATGGAATGATGAATGATGATAGATGAATTTGGGAAAACCATCATTCATCGGAAAGTGGAAGGGATCTTACGCTTTTCTTGTTGTTCTGATAATAGCTTCTTAAATCCATAAGTAAAATACCTTTGTTTTAATAGAAGTAATAGAGTTTTGTCTATAATATATAAAACTCATAGTCTCTAATGAGCATTGCTATAGCATTGGCAAGTGTTTAGTAATCTAGTTTTATATCGATGAATAGCTATTTACAGGAGAACCACCTTTGAAGCAAGCGACGCTGCACCAGTTAAAGGTATTCGAGGCTGCGGCACGGCACAGTAGCTTTACTCGCGCTGCTGAGGAATTGTTTCTCACTCAACCTACCGTTTCGATGCAGATCAAGCAACTCACAAAATCGGTAGGGTTGCCATTATTTGAGCAAGTAGGGAAGCGGTTGTATCTCACCGAGGCAGGACGAGAATTATTTGCTACTTGTCGGCAGATTTTTGACAATATAGCCCAGTATGAAATGAAGGTAGCAGATTTAAAAGGGCTAAAACAAGGACAATTACGTTTGGCAGTGATTACAACAGCAAAATATTTTATCCCACGTTTGTTAGGGCCGTTTTGCAAACTTTATCCAGGGATTGATATCTCTTTGCAAGTAACAAATCACGAACAAATCTTGGAACGGATGAGTAGTAATCTGGATGACTTATATATTATGAGCCAAATTCCAGACAATATGGATGTGACTTGTAAACCATTTTTAGAAAACCCTTTGATAGTTTTTGCACCAATTAATCATCCGTTATCCAAAGAAAAAAATATTCCGATTCAACGCCTATCTAACGAACCTTTTATTATGCGGGAACCAGGTTCAGGAACTCGTCGCGCCGTCCAAAGTCTATTTGAAGAACAAGGGGTAACAGTAAAAGTCAAGCTAGAATTGGGAAGTAACGAAGCAATTAAACAAGCGATTGTAGGTGGTTTAGGAATTTCTGTTTTATCCCGTCATACCTTACTATTAGACGCCTCAGAGTTTAGCATTTTAGATGTACAACACTTTCCCATTGAGCGAAATTGGTATATGGTTTACCCATCTGGCAAGCAGTTGTCGATCGTCGCTCGTGCCTATTATGAATATCTATTAGCTGCGGCAAAGAATTTTGTAGGGCAAAACACTGATACTGCTTCTAGTACGCTTGAACCAACTCACGGATAATTCGTAATTTGTAATTACGAATTACCTCAAGGGGTTGACAGCTAGACCGGGAAGCATTGACAATTAACCAGCAAAACCATTGAAAATGAGGGGAAACTAGCAGTGGTTAACCCGGAAATAACGTCTTGGCGCAAAACAGTACAAAGCGAGATTGTAGCTGTTACCGTGTATGCTGACAGAGCGTTAGTTACACGGCGGGGTGTAGTTGATTTAACAGGAATTGAACAGGAACTAGTAATTACCCCAGTGCCAGAGATGGAAACTGAGTCTGTCAGGGTTAGTGGTACAGGTACGGTAGGGGTGCGAATGCTTGGAGTAAGTAGCGATCGCATCTACACCACTGAACCTGTAGCGGAGCTTGCACATTTGACAAGGCAAATTCAGCAGTTAGAAGCAGAAAAACGCCACCTGCAAGCCCAAGTGGATGCTTTAGCATTGCAGTCCAGTTTTATCGACGGATTGCGCGAAAAAACAGAGGAACCCTTTGCACAGAGTTTGTCTCGAAAAAATCTCAGCCTTAGCGAAACTTTGGATTTTTTGAACTTTCTTGGAAGCCAGTATAGTGAGTATGCGATCGCATCTGGAGAGTGCAAAACTCAACAGCAGGAATTAGACAAACAACTGCAAGCACTCCACACCTCATTGCAAATAATCCAAACACCCCATCCTAAAGAGAGTTTTAGCTTAATTGTAGGAGTTGAAGTTGCAGGTGAAGGCGAGTTTGAGCTAGAAATATCATATTTGGTGAATCGCGCCAGTTGGACTCCGTTATATGACTTGCGCTTTAGCACCACCAGCGATATTGTCCATTTGAGCTACCTTGCAGAAATTACTCAAAGCACTGGCGAAGATTGGATTGGTGCAAATCTTACCCTTTCTACCGCTAAACCAGGATTAGGTACACTCCCACCCAAACTTGAACCCTGGTATATTGATGCTCCACGTCCACAAATGTTACGACAACGACGATTTTCTGCCCAGCCCCCACTGCTACCTCCTATAGCAGAACCGTCTGCTTCTACTGCTAGAGCAGATTGGCAAGAAGAAGACGAAGTTATAGAGGAAAGTCTTATCCCAGCAGAAACCGTTACCGCAGAAGTATCCAAAGAAGGGAGCGTAGTTACCTTTAAATTAAATAGTGGCGGTAACATTCCCAGTGACGGCGCACCTCATAAAACTACAATTTTCAATGATGATTATCCTTGTAGTTTCGATTATGTGGCAATGCCACGCTTAGTAAGTTTTGCTTATCTGCAAGCTAATGTAAAAAATAATCCCAACGGTGCGACTCTGTTACCAGGCAAAGCGAATATTTTCCGCGACAATGTTTTTATTGGGACAACTCAGTTAGAAAATATTGCACCTGGGCAAGAGTTCAAACTTAACTTAGGGATTGATGAAAGTTTTAAAATTGAGCGCGATTTAGTCGAACGTCTGGTAGACAAAAGATTGATTAGCAACCAGCGCCGGATTACTTATAGTTATCGGTTGTTCATTACTAACTTATTAGAGAAAGAAGTAAATCTAAAACTAACTGAACAATTACCAGTTAGTCGCAACGAGCAAATTAAAGTGCGTCTGAGCCGCAGCAATCCGCAAATTCAACTTGGTGAAATGGGAATTTTAGAATGGCAGTTAACTCTTCCACCCCAAGAGCGACGAGAGATACATTACCAGTTCATTATTGAACATCCACCTGAGTTAATGGTTGTTGGGTTAGATATTTAGCCTTTCAGCATATTAAAACTAATCTTTATCAATCTTTAAATTAGCTGGAGTAATTGAAAAGTTGATTTGCCATTTTAGCTTAGATATATCACCTTGTAAGTATTCATAAATAGCCGTCGCTACATCAGAAGATCGATTGAGGGGTACAACATAATCGAACACCCTTGTCATCGCTTTCAGAGTTTCAGATGTCCATTCTCCATCTACTACAAGAACTGCAAGCAATTCCTTATTCTTGCCTTTCCAATTAATCGCTGAAAACATTTTGTCTTTTGCATATAGTGAAGCGTGTCTGGAAGATGACTTTCTCACCTCTATAAGAGCTTTTGGGAATTTTTCATCTGGAATAACAAAGTCGGCTCGGAAGTTATAAATAACACCCTCAAGATAGCTATATTCAGACTCTAACTTATAAGGAACGTTAGCATCATCAAGAGCCTTAGCAACAATACGTTCAAGAAGTACTCTACCTACCAAATCACGGACAATACCCTCAAGAGTTGGTTCAATACTCTGCAAAATTTGTTGGCGAGTCATAGTCTGACCTGGCTTTCGTTTATTCAATATTTCAGCCAGTTTTTTAGCTGCTGGTTGTGAAATAGCATTATCCGATACATTACCAATTTGTTTTTTTAACGCCGCCTTACTTGTAATATTGGCAAGGCGTTGAAGAATCGGAAGCATATAGGAATTGCATTGAATATAGTCAGCATCAAATTCTTCAAGTCCTTTTGTGATTATATACAGTTCATTTAAAAGATTTTCTACTCTGTTTCTTAGCTGAATGTACACACCTTTTGTAATTGCTGACTCTACATCAAAAGGGACAGCTTGCATCCGAAAAAGTTCTTGTACAACCTCTTGTGGACTAGCTTCGGTTGGGTCGAGTGAACTATCAAGACCACTGAGGATAATTAGTTTTTGTTCAAAAATCTGGATCTGTTCTGCCTGAATATTTGCGAAGCCACTAGTCTGCTTACTCAGTTCTAAGTAAATTTGGACATAGAGTGTCATTCCTTCCCTAGCAATCTGGTAAAGTGTATTACTGGTACTTAGTTCTGGTGAGCTATCAGCATCAAATTCGTCTTGCATGTATATGAAATTCTCCAAGAGGTTTGTCGATACCTTGCCGTTTTTCTAAAACCCAGCGACTCCCTCGTGTCCGCAAGGTTTCGATTGTTAAAATCTCAAATCCATTTTCTTCCATTATCTGAGATAATAATTTTTCCGTCTGGATATGAACTCCGTAAAGTGCTGCATCTGCTACAACAATATGAACGTGGCTCTGAGGTCGTAAAACCCTTTTTAATTCTTGAAATACTCGTTGCATTTGTCCAAAGTAAGGATATACAAGTAGGTAATAGTCTTTCTTGCCATTTCTCAGTTTTCTTTGTTGCTTAAGCTCATTAACTAGTGGTTGTAATGAAGATTGAACATTTGCTGATATAGCTTCTAGAAATATATTTTGATTCTGTTTGAGGTCACTTGGAGCAGTTGTGGTATTAACAATTAATCGCCGACGCACTCGTTCTGTAATCTCACGCCAGGAGCCAGCATAACGCCAAAAATAAAGTTGCATCCTTGTCATCTCAGCAAAGTCAAAATTGTTGAGATAAGGTGGTGAAGTGATGCATAGAGAACAGCTTTCATCTTTCAGAGTATTCATGGTTTCAGAACTAATAAAATGCAATTTTGCTCTTGGTTTAAACCTGTTTTCTAGTAATTTAATGTCGTCTCTAATATCATCACAAACTTTTTGGAGAGCAATTTGATATGGTGTTGATTTCTTCTGACTAGTAGGAGCTTTGTAAATTCCATCTGTTTGAGAGCCAGATGTGAGTTCAAGTACGCGAGAAATAATGAGACGATAAAGCGGACGGTCAGTAGGTCTAATTTGATTTTCAAGCATAAGAGCAGATGCTAAAAGCCGCAATTCTTGCTCTGGGACAAGTTTTACTAAAAAAAGCGCAGCATCTGTTGTCCAAACTTCTGCAATATCACTAGTATACGGTTCAATAAATCGACAAATTTTTTCGATGGTATCTATCTGCTGTGTGCAAGTAGGGGGGAATATTTTAGCAAGCGAAATATCGTAGAAAAAAGGGTGAGCCTCAAAACCAACAGAGGATATACCATGAAAGTTGGCCTGTACAAGGGAGGTAGATAAACCTGAAAATGGATCGATAAGCATCTCATCTACTGTTAAGCCAGATTCTTGAATGCACGAACTCACGAACTCTGGAGAAAAGCCAGCTATGAAGTTGAACCATCTGTGTATAGGATGACGATTTGTTGTCAGATTGGTTGGGAGCTTTTCTTTGGACGGTTCATACTCAAAAAGTCTGAGTTGTCTCATTGATTCATGTTTATATGCTTATAGGAATACCTTATAATACCTGAGATATATACTGACAAACTGCTTGCTGCACGTCTACGCTCCTCACTGCTACGCTAAACTTATAGCACTGAGACACTTGCCATCATGTCTGTCACTAAAGATTTTGAAGTCCCAAAAGATGTTATATTTCCGCCAGGGGATTTATATAGTGACGAACCGCCTTTGGAAACTGACTTGCATCGGCTACAAATGACACTGCTCATTCAATGCTTGGAGTGGTTGTGGCAAAATCGTAATGACTTTTATGCATCAGGTAATCTCACCATTTACTACAGTCCACGCCAGCGCAAATCAGAAAACTTCCGAGGGCCAGATTTTTTTGTAGTACTAAGGACTGAACGCAAACCCCGTAAAAGCTGGGTTGTTTGGGAAGAAGATGGCAAATATCCCAATCTAATTATAGAAATTCTCTCAAATAGCACAGGCGATACTGATAAGGGCTTAAAAAAAGAAATTTACCAAGATATCTTTCGCACACCAGATTACTTCTGGTTTGACCCAGAAACTTTAGAATTTGCAGGGTTTCATTTGCTTGATGGTGAATATCAACCACTAGAACCCAATCCCCAAGGCTGGTTGTGGAGTCAACAGCTAGGTTTATATTTAGGTGTTTATCAAGAAAAGTTACGCTTTTTCACTCCTGAAGCAGAACTCGTTCCAACACCGGAAGAAGTTGCACAACAGGCTGAACAAGAAAAGCAACGCGCTGATCAAGAGAAGCAACGTAGCGATCGCTTGGCGGCAAAACTGCGAGAATTAAATATAGATCCAGATACTATTTAACCATTGCGCTATTTTGCTTGAGCCTGTTGGCGCCAATGCTATGGATCTTCAGGAAAAACCCATTTTGGCGGTTCCGTCATTTTTTTACGCAAGCGTTCTTGTGCCAACTCCAACATTTTGTCTAAGGGAGTCTCTTCAATAAATTTTGCAGTGGCCTCTCTAAACTCGATATTAGGGCATTTATCCCCTAAAACACACCCGTTAACACAGGCTACAGCGCAGTTAATTTTTTGCTCCACAGTAAATTCCTCTTTCTAAAAGTTATGAGCAGAGACGCGATTAATCGCGTCTGTACAGGAGTTATAATTTTCACCCCTAACTCTTTACTATCAGACATTCCCTCCAGGTAAATTTTACCTTGCCAGTTGCCATCCCATTAGTCTAAATACTTACCATTTAGAAAGTTATCAGTTATGAGTTATTATTTTGACTCTTAAGAGACGCGATTAATCGCGTCTCTCCTCACTCTTATAAAGGGCGCTCATGTCAGAAGTTTTTGCTACTACTGGAACTATCGCTGCGATCGCTACTGCTGTTGTCCCTCAGCAGGGTAGTGTTGGTATTGTGCGGGTGTCTGGTTCCCAAGCAATGGCTCTAGCCCAAATTCTTTTTCATACACCAGGGCGACAAGTTTGGGAAAGTCACCGGATTCTTTACGGTTACATTCGCCATCCCCAAACGCAACAACTGGTAGATGAAGCCCTATTGTTGATTATGAAAGCACCCCGTTCTTACACCCGTGAAGATGTGGTGGAATTCCATTGCCACGGGGGAATTATGGCAGTGCAGCAGGTATTACAACTGTGTTTGGAAAATGGCGCTAGACTAGCCCAACCCGGAGAATTTACTCTCCGCGCCTTTTTGAATGGGCGATTGGATCTAACTCAAGCCGAAGGTATTGCTGATTTAGTAGGAGCTAAATCGCCTCAAGCTGCCCAAACTGCTTTAGCTGGTTTACAGGGAAAATTAGCTCATCCGATCCGGCAGTTACGCGCCAACTGCTTAGATATTTTGGCAGAAATCGAGGCTCGAATTGATTTTGAGGAAGACCTGACTCCGTTGGATGATAAACTCATAATATCAGAAATTGAGAAAATTGCCGCAGAAATCACCAGGTTATTGGCAACCAAAGATAAAGGTGAGTTGCTACGCACAGGTTTAAAAGTGGCAATTGTGGGGCGTCCGAATGTGGGTAAGTCGAGCTTATTGAACGCTTGGAGCCAGAGCGATCGCGCCATCGTCACTGATTTACCCGGTACAACCCGCGATGTGGTGGAATCGCAGTTAGTTGTCGGGGGAATTCCCATACAAGTGCTTGATACAGCAGGGATTCGGGAAACAACAGACCAAGTGGAAAAAATTGGCGTCGAGCGATCGCGTCGTGCTGCCAATGCAGCTGATTTAGTCTTGCTTACCATTGACGCTTCAACCGGTTGGACGGAAGGCGATCGAGAAATTTACGAACAGGTGCAACACCGTCCATTAATTCTAGTTATTAACAAAATCGATTTATTAGAAGAAGACGAAAGCAAAACTATTCAATCCCAAATCGTTCGACTGAGCGAAGTCGAAGTCCCAAATCTAAAATCTAAAATTGCCACAGCCGCAGCCCAAAACCAAGGTATTGATGCTTTAGAAACAGCAATTTTAGAGATAGTTAAATCGGGAAAAGTCCAAGCTGCTGATATGGATTTAGCCATCAACCAAAGGCAAGCAGCAGCCTTAACTCAAGCGAAAATTTCTTTAGAACAAGTACAAGCAACAATTGCCCAGCAGTTACCTCTTGATTTCTGGACAATTGACTTACGAGGTGCGATTCAAGCACTAGGAGAAATTACCGGAGAAGAGGTTACAGAATCCGTTTTAGATAAGATTTTTAGCAAATTTTGTATCGGAAAGTAATTTAACTATAATAGACTACTTCACAACAAGACTTTCAAAGTTTATAACCAATTTAATGAGCAACAGCGCCACCAGTTGGCTTCACCTTTTTGAAGAATAAAACGGCAAGTCCACTGACTAACAAAGCAATGCCAATAAAATAAAAACAATCGTTAAAAGCCATTACAAATGCTTCCCGGCGGACTATGTTAGATATGGCTGCGATCGCCTGATTTTGTGCTGTACTTAAATCTGCTCCTTTACTGACAAAATACTGCGTCATTTGGTCAATTCGCTGTTGAGTTTCTGGGTTATATAAAGATATTCCATCACCCAATCTATTCGAGTGAAATTGCTCTCTGTTTGCTAATAAAGTTGCTAAAGAAGCAATTCCGATAGAACCGCCCATATTCCGCATCATATTAAATAAACCACTTGCCGAACCTGCTTCTTTTGGGCTTAATCCACCAGTGGCAATAGAACTAAGTGGCACCATAATTAGGGGTTGTCCCATTGCACGCACGAATTGCGACCACCGTAATTGATCTAATCCTGTTTCATTAGTCATTCCAGAGTTCATAAATGCACTGATGGAAAACAAAGCCACACCAACAGCTACCATCAACCGCACATCAATGCGTTGCATCAATTTGGGGATGAGGGGAATAATAAAGAGTTGAGGAATACCAGCCCAAATCAACACTTCACCAATTTGCAGGGCATTGTATTTTTGAATTTGGGCAAGATACAAAGGTAAAATATAAATTGAACCATACAACCCTACACCCAACGACACATTTACAATACTGGCTAAACCAAAGTTACGTTTAGACAAAAGCCGTAGATTAATAAATGGTTGCTTTCGAGTTAATTCTATATAGAAAAATATCGCCAAAAAAATTACCGCAATCACACTTAAGCGGACAATCAACGCTGAACTAAACCAATCTTTGCGGCTACCTTCTTCTAAAACAACTTGTAGAGAACCTAACCCAATAGCCATCGCAATAATTCCCCACCAATCACCTTGTTTTAGTAAATTAATTTGGGGTTTTTCTTGCTTAATTCCATACCAAACACCAGCTAGCATTAATGCCCCTGGAATTACATTTATATAAAAGTTATATTCCCAACCAAAGTTTTCTGTTAACCAACCTCCTAATGTTGGGCCAATTGAAGGTGCAAAAACTGCACTAAACCCAAATGCAGCCAGCCCAACTGATTGCTTAGATTGGGGTAAAGTCGTTAATACAACTGTCATAGCAGTGGGAATTAATACTCCTCCGCTCAAACCTTGTAAGGCGCGAAAGAAAATCATGGAATTGAGATTCCACGACCAAGCACAGCATATAGAAAAGAAAATAAATAGTGCAGTATTTACTAACAGATAACGTCGTAGAGAAAATACTCGTGATAACCATCCTGTTAGAGGAATTACCACAATTTCTGCTACAAGATACGCTGTAGAAATCCAAGAACCTTCCTCTAGGGTTGCTCCTAAACTTGCTTGAATATCTTGCAGTGAAGCATTAGTTATTTGAATATCTAATACTGCCATAAATGCACCAAGCATACTCGCTAATACACCAATCCAAGTTCTTAGCGGTACAGTCTCTGGTGGTGCTTGCTGACGAACTACACCTGTATTAGCCATAGTATTTTTCCTGTTTCAAAAAGTTGTAAAAAATCTCTTATTAAATCTTATTTATCTTTCTGTGCAAAGAAATTGAAATATGATTTCTGCTCAAAATTTCTAAACTTTGATAATACCTTTTTGCTCATAAATTGGACGCATCATTTTTCTTAAAGCAGGCAACTCTCTGCTAAAAATGATTGAGCCTATCATGCAAACTATCCCATCAATTATTAAAGTGTTGGGAGCGCCAATATGACTGGCTAAAAAGCCTCCCAATAAATTACCCACGGGAATCATCCCCAAAAATGACATTGTGTATAAACTCATCAATCTCCCACGTTTGTCATCTTCTACAATTGTTTGTAAAAAGGTGTTGCTAGCAGCAATTTGGAGAATTGTACCTAAGCCAACAAATAACATTGTAAATAAAGAGAACGGTAAAAATCGAGACAATGAAAAGGCAATTAGACCAATTCCTAAAATTGCTGGTGCTAAAGCAATCAATTTACCAATTCCTAAGATTGTTTGGCGCGTAGTCAGATAAATACCACCAGTTAAGGCTCCAACTCCAGAAGCCGCCATCAAAAAACCTAAACTTTCTGCACCACCTTTGAGAACTTGTTCTGCAATCACTGGTACTAAAATAGTGTTTTGTAACCCCATGAGGCTAACTAAAGCTGATAGTAATAAGATTGCTCGAATGGGTGGAAAACTAAAGGCATATACAAATCCCTCTTTGACTTTTTCTAAGGGATTACCGTCAGTTACTACATTTTTCCAAGGTTTAACTTTCATTGCCAATAAAGCAGCGATTACAGCAATGTAGCTCAAACCATCAAATAAAAAACAATAAGCAGTTCCAACCCTAGCAATTAGTAAACCCCCGATCGCAGGGCCAATTAATCTAGCACCGTTGATCATCGTGGAGTTGATAGCGATCGCATTGCCTAAATCTTCTCTACGTTCAACCAATTCTGGCACAAATGCTTGGCGGGCGGGCGCATCTAAAGCGTTAATAAATCCTTGAAACAAACTCAAGGCGATAATGTGCCATACCTGAATTACACCAGTCAGAGCTAGCGCTGCTAATGTTAACGATTGAACCATCGCCAAGACTTGTGTACTAATTAAGGTACGATATCGAGAAAACCTATCTACAAAAACTCCGCCAAAGGGAGCTAAAAAAAAGCTAGGAATTTGACTCGAAAATCCCACAACTCCTAACATTAATGGGGAATTTGTCAAATCATAAACTAGCCAAATCGTGGCAAGTTGCGTCATCCAAGTCCCAATTAGGGAAATACCTTGTCCGGCAAAAAACAGTTGGTAGTTTCTTGACCTTAAAGCAGGTAGTAGCGGTTTTTTCATGTCAGCTTTGCTTTATACCAATCTGCTTTCATAAATATCATTTCACCTCATCTCTATACGCCTGTCTTTAGATGTATGAAAATCTTATAGACAGAAAGAGGTTTTCAATCTGTTTACAGGCAATTTTAATATTAATGATGTCCGGTTGATTATTTACTAAAACCCAAGAACCCCACCCCCAACCTCTCCCCGCAGGCGGGGTGGGTTTTTTTTATGGGTAATTTAGTGGACATGATATTACTTGACTTCCACAGCAATTTCCGCAGACATCCCCGGAGTAATCCGTGATTCGTAGCCTTGAATGCTCTTTTGGTCGAAAACTATTTTTACTGGGATGCGTTGGACAACTTTGGTAAAGTTACCTGTAGCGTTATCCGGTGGCAATAAAGCAAATTGAGCGCCGGAAGCTGGCGAAATACTGTCAACATGACCAACAAAGGTGTGATGGGGGAAAGCATCTAGCTTGATTTCTGCTTCTTCTCCTGGGCGCATCTTTTCTAATTGAGTTTCTTTGAAGTTCGCAACAACCCAATAGTTGTTATCGACGATCGCCATTAATGGTGTTCCTGCTTGGACTCGGTTACCAACTTCAACGTTTTTTCTACCAACTCGTCCGGCACTGGGGGCGGTAACGTTGGCGTAAGATAGTTGTAATTGTGCGTCTTTGAGCGCTGCTTCTGATTGGGCGATCGCCGCTTTTGCCGCTTCGTATTGGCTACGTTTGACTGTTGTATCTTGTCCGCCTGCGGTAGCTTGTTGTAATCCTCCCCTAGATGCTGCCAATTTAGCTTGGGCGTTGGTGACATTTTCTTGCGCCTGTGCTAGTTGAGACTGGGCTTTAGCAACACCAACTTTAGCAGAGGCTAACCTGGCTTGAGCTTGTTGTACTCCCTGAAGAGCAGCGTTCCTTTGTGCTGTAGCCACATTAAAAGCGGCCTTAGCTGCATCTAACTGCTGACGAGCGATGGCACCTGATTTATACAACTGGTTGTAGCGATCATAATCTGCTCGCGCATTTTCCAAATTCGCATTTGTTTGCGCTACCTGCGCTTGAGCGGCGGGAATCCCTGCTTCGGCTAGTCTGACTTCAGCTTGCGCTGCTGGTATCCCTGCTTGAGCTTCTTGAACTGCTGCTTGGGCTGTAGAAATTGCTGCTACCGCACTGCTGACATCACCCTGCGCTTGAGTTGTCTTACCAGTGGTGGTTTGTGAAGTTAAAGCAATGTTTGCTTGGGCGGCTTGCGCCTGTCCACGAGCATTTTCTAGGGCTGCTGCTGCTTGCTGTACCTTACTTTCATAGTCTCGCGGATCTAATTTCACTAACAATTGTCCCGGTTGCACCAGTTGGTTGTCATCCACTAGCACCTGACTTACAGTTCCGGGAATGCGGCTACTAACTTGGTGGATGTTTCCAGCAACGGTGGCGTTGTCTGTTTCCTGATGGGTGGAGGCGTATTGCCAATAGTGATAACCAAAACCACCTGCGGCGATCGCACCCACACCTAATGCTGCCAAAATTAAATTATTCGGTCTTTTCCGCTTCCGTGGAGCTTCTTTTTCTTTCTCTATCTCAGGTGTTACAACAGGTGATTCTGCTGTCACAGTTTCTAAAGTCTCGGAATCAGGAATCAATTGTTTTTCGATAACTGGGGTTTTGTGTCCGTTGCGTCCGTTAAAAGTATTAGTTTTCATGATTGTTAGCTTGTTTCTTCGTGCAGGAATTTGATTGATAGTCTTTTATTTAGAATGCGTAGTATTTTCTGAAAAAAATTTATTTCCTTAGTATGCGTATTATTATCTCAAAACAAATCTTCACATCACCTCCCCCGGTCGGGTGATTATGGGATCATCTCTAGGAGAGGTTAGCGATCACCCGGTTCAAGATTTGGGAAAACAGTTCTCGGTCAGTAAAGGAAATACCATCCATCGCTTCATCACGCACGGCTGCGGCGATTGGGGGTAAAACAGCTTCTAGTTCCTTACCTGCATCCGTTAGCCAGATTCGCCAGATGCGGCGATCGTGAGTGTCGCGTTCTCGACGCACCAAGCCGCGTTCTTCCATCCGATCTAGTACGCCTGTTAAAGTCCCCCCTACCTGTTTGAGTTTGTCCCCAATACTAGAAGTAGGTAAACCATCCTCTTGCCACAAACAGCACAACACCAGCCAGTGAAATGGCGTAAGACCAAAGGGTTCTAGTCTGTCTGTAAACTTGCGACTGAGCAGTTGCGAGACTAATTTGATTCTATAACCCAAATTGTATGGTGCTAGATTTTGCTGCCACGAATCTAAAGGTGGGGAGTGATTAGATGTAGAAACCATTTAAAAAATACTTAGTATGCGTACTATTATCTTATCAAGATTAATCTTTTTTAGCAATGAAAATATTCCAAAGCTAATACCAGCTAGGGAAGGATTTGAATTAACTGATACTCTTTGGTTGTACCAAGGATGCGGTGAGGTCGAGATAATTTATCGGATTGGCCAGCATATATCCAAGCATAGCTCAAAACAGGTATTTGGGAAATAGAGCCTACTCGTTGGGGCTGAATAGAAAGATAGAAATTAAGTAATACTTGGGTTTTTGGGTCTATATGCACATAGTAAGTAGGATGAGATTGAAGAATTGGAGCGATCGCACTTTGTTGTAAAAAAGATTTCAAAACAGGGTTATAGTCACTTAAAAGCCCTATGCTACCCGTCATCGCCAAAGCTAACCAACAAGGAATTAACCAGCCTGCAATCCAATAACGCGCTGTGAGAAACTTCTTGTCATAGTGGTAACGACTAATCCACACTACAGGTAAAATTAACCAACCCAAGCCCATAGCCAAACCAATAGATGCATACTTGCGGATGTCAAAACTACCCCAACTAAGAACACCAATACTCACTATTACAAGTAAAACACCGAATCCACCAAAGCCATAACTGAGATTTCGAGGAAGATTCTTTTTTGCAAAAAGGCTTAATATATTTATTTTACCTTTTTCAAGAAGTAATTGCGGCGTAATTCCTGTTTCGTAAATACTACCTAACCAATTTAAACCCACAGATGCAAGCAAAGCTACAAACGGATAAAGGCAAAGACTATAGTGAGGAAGACGAGTACTAAAAAGGCTAAGTTCACAAAATAGAACAAGTGGAAAGCCAACTAATATTAACTGATAACGATTAATAGGACGACGTACAGTCAAAAATAAACCTAAAAGTCCGAAAAAAGGCCAAGGGAATGCTTTTAAAAGAATATTCCATAAATAAAACAGCCGATCATTTCTATAATTATTTTCAGAACCTAGCTGCACAACAAACTTGAGCAATTCTTCAACACTTTGATTTCCGTAGTGCAGCCAGCTTAACCACAGCCAAACACAGGTAGGGATTAAACCTACAAAAAAGCCTAAATACAAAAATGGGTTAGTAAGATGATGATGACGGCGATGTTCCCAAATTAAATAAGGGAATAAAGCTATGATTGGCAAAAAAATCATAAAGCTTCTAACTACGAAACCTAAACCTAAACTTAAACCAGCTATAAAACTCCAAAAATAGCGATATTTAGGATATGATTCCGTTTTTATTAAAGACAAAATAGCTAAAAGTACTAATAGAACCATCGGGAGATCAGGTGTACTTAAGCGAGAGTATTGCAGCCAGAAAAATTCCACACTTAAAATTGCCGCAGCTAGCCAACCTAATTTTTTGCCTAGCATACTTTTGCCGATTTCATACACCAGCCATAAGCTAAAAATGCTAGCAATCATACTAGGAATACGCGCACTAATATCACTTATACCAAACAGTTTATAGAAACTGGCAATTATCCAATAAGGCCCAGGGGTTTTATGATGTGCTTTTTCCCAAGGAGTTATCCAATTACCAGAATCAAACATCAAACGCGCACGGGAAGCGTAAAGTGCTTCATCATGTGCCATCAGGCTATTGTGCCCAGAAGTAAATAATAATAAAGGCAGTATCCAAACTAACAAACTTAAATAGGGTAATGATGCGATTAGGCGGATTTGTCGCCAAATATGCTGTAAGAAGTGTAGTTTATATAACATTAAACTGATAAAAATTGAATGCTGCTATTTAGGTATCCTGCTGTTATTAAAATATGTTACATAGTGTTTGTGAAAAAATATCTGAAATTGCCGCAAATTTCGGAAACAGTACTCCAAAACAGAGATTTATGCAGTTAAGACCGAATCAGCGCCTGAAATTAGATGACACAGACGATAAGCTGTTCTATGCCTATCCGCGCTTTGTTACCCATGTCGATGAAGGATTTATTCAACAGCTAACGGATTTATACCGCGATCGCCTCAAACCCAACACCCGCATTTTTGATATGATGAGCAGCTGGGTGTCTCATCTGCCAGAAGAGATACAGTTTGCCCATGTAGAAGGGCACGGACTCAACGCTGAGGAATTAACACGAAATGCCCGTTTAAATCATTACTTTGTGCAAAATCTTAACGAAAATCCGCAGCTACCTTTACCAGATGAAGACTTTGATGCTGTTCTCAATTGCGTATCTGTGCAGTATGTACAATATCCAGAAGCAGTATTTTCTGAAATTTACCGCATCTTAAAACCCGGTGGTGTCGCAATTATCAGCTTTTCTAACCGGATGTTTTTTGAAAAGGCGATTCAAGCTTGGCGGGAGGCTTCAGAAGCGCAGCGAGTAGAATTAGTCAAAGAGTATTTCGCCTCAGTTCCAGGATTTACAACCGCAGAAGTTATAGCTCATAAGTCAACATTACCGAGTTTATTACAGTGGTTGGGTGCAGCTGGAGGAGATCCTTTTTATGCTGTCATAGCTTACCGCAGTTAAGTGAAATATTCACTAGTACAATGTCTAAGCTATTGCAAGAAGGTTTATAGTAAGGACTTTAGTGCTTAGAAAATAAGGACTAAAGTCCTTACTACGAACTTACTTACCTACTCAAAATTAAAATACTTTTGTATATATAAAACTAATGTTTGATTTCTGAAAAATCTCAGTACAGATCGAAAAGCCTAATTCCCTACTCCCTACTCCCCACTCCCCACCCACATAGATAATTTCAAAAATCAAATACGATTCCTATAGATAATTTGTATAGATGAATTATTGGCTAATGAAATCAGAACCAGAAGCCTATAGTATTGCTGACCTTCAACAGCAGAAAGAGACTATCTGGGACGGTATTCGCAATTATCAAGCTCGCAACTTTTTGCGCCAAATGGATGAAGGAGACTTAGCTTTTTTTTATCACTCCAATGCTAATCCTCCTAATATTGCTGGGTTGATGCGTGTAGTGAAAAAAGATATTGCTGACCCGACCCAGTTTGAGCCAGAAAGTAAATACTACGACCCGAAATCAAGTTCCGAATCCCCTCGGTGGCAAACAGTTGTAGTGGAATTTGTTGAGGCTTTTTCTAACCCTATCTTGCTATCAATACTCAAAGAAGAGTTTAGCGCCGAAGAGTTAATGTTGGTGAAACAAGGAAATCGGTTATCAGTGATGCCCGTCCCCGAAGCAGTAGCTTTGAAGATTCTGGCGATGAAAACCTCCTACCCATTCAAAAGTCAATGACACATTTATTTTGATGAGTTTGTAGTAAGCACAAAGCGTGCTTAAAAATCTAGGAATAAAGTCCTTACTACAGAAAAATCAATTTTGATTCCTCTCAATTGTTATTTGCCAAGTGTTTAATGTGGTTCCTACAGTTTTATCAAGGTTCGTCAAAGCATTGAGATATTCAATAGTTGCATTAAGTTCTGCGTTTCTTGCCTCTACCAAACTATTTTCTAGACTGACAATCTCGAAAACTCCAGATCCCCTGCCTAATCTCTGTTTTTCTCTTTCTATCTCTAGTTGTCGTTCAGAAGACTCCCTGGCTTGCCCTGCAAGTTCGACCTGCTTAAAACTCAAATTAACATCTCTAATTCCGTCTGTTACCTGAATGTCTAAGCTTTCACGCTGCTCGTTCAAATTATTTTCTGTTTGCAGTAGGTTGACTCGGCTACGCTGAAATGTTTGTTCTACTGTCAGATCACCTAATGTTTTGCTAAAAGTTAGCCCAGCTCTAACATCTGGTGTTGCGTTGTTTCCTGTATTGTCATAACTGATATTCAAACCTAAGTCCCAACGTCTGTTATTTTCTGCCTCTAACAGGTTAAGTTTAGCTATATCTTGGTTTAGCTGTGCCTGCAAATATTCCGGCTGATTTAAGAGCGCTAATTGCTTTATTTTGTTTTGATCTAAAGTAACAGGTGATGCCTTGGGAACTTCTGCTGCCACAATATTGGTATTTTGATCGATATCGAGAACTTGAAGTAAAGCTAATTTTGTTGACTGAAGACTATTTTGAGCAGCCACCAAGCTTACTTGTCGGTTAGCGATCGCTGTCTGGCTTTGGATAATTTCAACTGGTGCTAACCTACCCGCAGCAATCAGAGCTTGGTTAATTTCTAGAATTTCTTGAGCGCTTGTCAAGGAAAGTTGCTCAATTTTCAATTGTTCCTGAGCGCGGAGTAAATTTCGGTATGCCAAAATAGCATCCGTAATGGTATTGGTCAATGTCGATTTTAAACCCAGCACATTGCTTTTTTCTGTAAGTCGAGCAGTCTTAATTGAAGCTCTGTTTACATCGACTCCACCTCCTCTCAACAGAGGTTGATTAAAACTTATCTTTGGTGTTAGAGCGTTACCTGCGAACCCAAAACTCAGTTCTCCCCCAGTGGGAATCTTCATTTTTGCCTCAAGACCGGCTTCATTAGTAGTTGTGGTTGCACTAGACTCGGATGATGCTACCGACATTGACAGGGTGGGTATAAAGTCAGGAGCAAATTTATCTTCTGCCACTGCCAGGTCTTGTCTTTGAGCTATCCTTTCAAGATATGAGTTTTTAATCGTTCTATTGTTTTGCAAAGCCAAGACAACAATATCAGAAAGCTTTAGTGCAACTGTACCAGCATCTTGTAATGATTCCTGTTGATTTTGTTTGAGACTATTTTCAGCCTTTTTTTCGGCTTTTGGAAATTGATTCTGAGAAATTAGCGCTGCTGCTTGGGTTTGCTTTCCTTGGGTATCAGTCGTTAACTGAAAGTTGATAGGCGATTCTTCTTTGGAGACGTTTTGAGATGGCGCTCTAATCAAGTCCTGCGGCGGCTGCTTATCATTTATTAAGTTCAAGGTTAAGAGCGATCGCGTCTGGTTGTTAAGAATCTGCTGGTTTTTTTGGCTCTGTGGTTGCAAATCAGCTACAAGTGTGCTGTACATTTTTGAAGCGTCAAGTGTAGGTTTTGCGCTGTTTGTTGGCTGTTGGCGTTCTTCGTCTATTGGATGCGATCGCGTTTTCCTGCCGTTACTAATTGGCTGATTGCCTTTGCCTTCGCTAACCATTGGCGGTTTGACTGCTGTCTCAACCCCAACAGCAGGTGTGAATATCTTCGGGGACTTAAAAATCTGGGTGAAAATACGAGTTGTACCCAGAATAACAGTTGAAGCAACGACCGCATTAAGTAAGAATAAGTTGAGCGATCGCAAAGATAGATAAAGTTGGTTTTGAGGTTGAGAATCTTGCTTAGGTAGCTTCTGCATGACGAGATTAATTTAGTAGATTGTTCTGCTCGCCTAATTTAGATTGAGATTGATTTTCGGCGCTGTTTAGATAAAGCGATCGCACGTTCCGTTCATGACTTACACTTCACCTCCATCTTCTCTCTTTACGCTTGTAGACGGATGCTGTAGGCGCGGTAAGGTAAATGAGCCGCAACTCGGTATCAAATCTTTAGACACCACCGCCACTGTCAGATTGGCGTTGTCAGATTTGTTAAGTTGCATCGGGCAGTAGTTTAAGTTTAGAAAAACCCATTGCTGCTGTCTGAATATTAGTATTGATTTTACCCTAAATTGCTTACTTTACCTTTTGTGTAAATTTCGGAAACAAAAGTACTTTAGTTTTGAGCGCAAAAGATTATAGATTTATTAACAACCAAGTTTTAAGGAAAGCAGGAAGCCGGAGAAATTTTATACCATTTCTCCAAATATTTACCAAATATGATACCCCTAGTCCCTTTTTTTTAAAGGTCTGGGGGAATTCTGATATGCTGCAATCTTAAAAAATTTAGTATTACTATTTAGAATTAAAACTGCTTTTGGACGTTTCAAAACTTAACAAAATAAAAATATAATTCCTGTAGTTATGTTTTTAAAACAAGCTGTATTGCCTTGATTTTTTATATTGATTGATATATAAATTGAATTAAGTAGATTAAGCATGATACTAAATCTAAACTCTTTTTTTAGCTTTTTTAGTAAATCAAACGGAGAAAGATATGAAGAAGTTGAAAGCAGCGGTTGTTGCCCTTGTACCTGGCATCATCTTTGTTCCCTGGACATCACCTGCACTTGCCCATGATGTGCGTTATCCCAGCAATAATGGTTACGGTCAAGTGCGTGACAATCACGAGATTGTGGACGCTTGCGACACTAACAGGAACGGTAAAGGGTTCTACGTTCTTTATAGCTTGCGGAGCGGAGCTAGGGGAAGGGTGGGGGACGGCAACGGAGCTGATGCTGGCTGCGGAATTGCCAGAGTGGGCAGCCCCCAGAATCCAGTTGTGCGCTTCACCGTTTGCCAGGATTTTACTGGGTGTTCCCCTTGGAGGGACGCCTAATCTCTGTTCATCGGGGTGAGATCGCCCCTCGCTGTAGATACTTTGTTGAGAGCTAAGATTGCTCGATTGTTGCTCGAACGCATTCCCCTAGCCAGAATTGATCGGGTACTACAACTATTAGAAAGTTGGTAGAGCAGCATGAACATTATCTCCAACACAAAAAAAAGGCAGTGGTGTAAAAACACTGCCTTTTTTTGCTATCTAAAGTTACTTGAAAGCGTAACAAAAGAGTATTAAATGTCCGGTTCTATGCAGTTGCTCCTAACATAGATTTATTAACAACCAACGTAAAAAAAAACAGAAAGCAGTAGAAATTTTATCCCATTTCTCCAAATGTTTCCTATATCATAACTCCCCAAATTCGCTAATTAAGTGAGTCTGGAGGGGTTCTGATATGTTGCAATGTTAAAGACAATTGGTATTACTATTCCGCATTACAAATACTCTAGAACGTTTCAAAAGTTAACATAATCAAAACATAATTGCTGTAGTTATGTTTTATAAACAAGCTGTATCGCCTTGATTTTTTAGATTAATTTATATAAAAATTGAATTAAGTAGATGAAGCCTTGACGGCTTAGTTCTACTTGATCAAAGTAGGTGAAAAAACTATAACTAAACCTACACTTTGAAGATAGCAAACCTCAAAAGTTTGTCAGAGTTTGAATTAACTTTCAAGTTGAAATTACTGCACCAACAAAATTAGGATGCAGATTGTTTTTATTCTCTCAATGCGTAAATCCCAAAGGAGATAAGTATGTACGCCAATCTCATCAAAGATAATTTCGTGAAATTAACTCGTATGGTTGCTATCGGTACAGCCGCAGCATCTGTTACGCTTGTCGGCATCATCCCCCCGACCTTTGCTGCCCCCCTTGCACCAAGCTGCATCAGGATAACAAGTCAATCATCAAGGAGTATAAGGGTTAACAATACATGTGGAACACAGAAGAGAGTGAAGGTCGTTCTTGCCTTTGCACCAGACAAAGCATGTACGGCTATCAATCCTGGTCAAAACACTTTGTCATGGAGGATAGGTAGATTTGATAGACTGGAAAGCTGTTAATTTTATTTAGTTCACAGGTTACAATTTCAGATCACATCTCTAAAACCTATCTTTAATAAGTGTGATACCGCCCCCAGTAGCAAGCTATTGGGGGCTTATTAATTCTCTGCAATGCCTACGGGAAAAACTATGTGCTACGTAAAGCTGTAACAGGATTTAGCTGACTAGCTCGTAAAGCCGGGAGAAAACCAGCGCCTACCCCCACCAGCAGGGCCGACCCTAAGGACAAGGCTGCTGTACTACTTTCAAATTGGTACGGTAAATCAAAAGTACCGACAACCACCAATGTCAACCCATGCACTGTCATCAGCGCTACAGTTCCCCCCAATAAACTCAAAACCGCCGCTTCTAGAATGAACTGCAACATGATGTCCTGCTTTGTTGCCCCGATCGCTAGCTTCAGACCAATTTCGGCAGTCCGCTCCGCTACGGTGGCGATGGTAATATTGGCAATGCCGACACCACCCACCAATAGAGAGATTACTCCCACTGCTGCCAGTGCCATTGAAACAGATTCAAGGGTTTTCTGTTGCTCTAGGATGTCTTCGACATTGTTAGTAACATAAAATTTTTGACTTGGAAATCGCTGCTCCAACAGTTTTTTTGTCTGGTCTTCCAAGTTTTTCAGGTCTTCGAGTTTGCGGGGGCGCATCCAAATAGTTCCAATATCCTGGCTACCCATTAAAGCGTTGAAAACCGACATCGGTATCAGTAGCTCACCTTCAGGCGCCTCGTTGTTACCGGGATTAGTCTTTACCACCCCTACAACGATATAGGGACGGCGATTAGCATAAATGCGCTTACTCGTTGGCTTTTGACCTTTGAAAAGTTTGTCCGCGAGAAATTGATCAATTACCACTACAGGTCTATAGCTGGCAAAATCTGCTCTTGTGAAGAATCGTCCCTTCACTAATTGCTTACCGGATGTGAGCAAGAAGTTTTGGGAAACACCCAACATCGAAGGATTCTTTGCTTCCTGATCTTGAAAAAATGTTTGAAAAGAAGTTGAGGAACTGGAGGCACTGATTGCTTGCAAGCCCAAGAGCCGTTTTTGCAAGAATTTCATGTCTTCTAGCCGAAGAACTTGGGACTCCGGGAATACTACGACCTGAGGAGCATCTCGCTCTGCCATTTGACGGGCAATCACTGCCCTACTGATGCTGCCGACCTGAAGCGTCGCTGTTACCGCAGCTACACCCATGAAAACGCCCAAAGTGGTTAGGGTGGAACGCAGAGCGTTGCCGCCCAGAGAGCGGCAAGTAAGAGCTAGTAGGTCAAAAGGTTTGAGACTCATTGTGCTATTCGCTTTTAGTTTCAGTCGAATTGTCTTCGGGAACGCTTGGCATTCCTGGTTCTGATTTGGAATCAGTTGCGGGCAGCACCACTTGATCTCCAGGGCGCAGACCAGAAGTCACTTCTACATTAGTCAACCCCTCTAGCCCTAAAGTGATGTTTTTTTTCTGAGCCTTACCTTGTTTATCCCGCACCAATACATAGGGCTTTTCTTCAGAGCGGACAATCGCTTCCGTGTCCAAAACCACCACATTCTGTCGCTGTTGCAAAATAATCTCGACATTTACCTGGCTGCCTGGAATCAGCTTGCCAGAAGGGGTATTAAGTCGCACTTTTGCAGATACCGTTGCTTGTCCCGGTTGTTGGCTACTGCTTTGGCTTTCGTTCCCAGAAGAAGTGGTTGCTATAGGAGACAAACTTTGCACCCTTCCCTGAAATGACTCAGCATTAGGGCCGATAACGCTGATGCGGGCTAATTGGTTGACTCGGACTTTAGCCGCATTCAGGGTGGAAAGCTGGAGCGACACCAGTTCTTCGGTGGGGTCGCCCAATGTGAGCATATCAGTACGCACCTGAACCCCTTCCCCATCCTTAACTTTGATGTCGAGAACTTTACCATTAATAGGCGCAGTCAAGAGATTATTCTGGAGTTGCTGCTGGATTTTTTGGAGTTCAAGCTGAAGGCGCTGGAGTTCACGGATATCAGTGTTGACCGCTAACTGAGCCTCGCGCAGTGCAGATTGAGCTTCCATAATTTTGTTCTGCGTTTGCTGTTGCGTATTTTGTAGCTCTATCTGAAGGTTTTGAAGTTCGATGATATCGGTGTTAACGGTTAACTGAGCCTGCCCTGCGGCAGATTTGGCGCGGCGAACCTGTTCCTCCTGTGTGCGAAGTTCATTTTTGGCAATGAAGCCCCTTTTATCCAGAGCCTCAAGCTCTTGGAGTTTCCTTTCCTCGGCTTTTAGGTCTTCCTCAGCTTCGACAAATTTTTGGTGGTTACTTTCTAGAGTAAGTTTCTGTTTTTGAATCTGGAATTGCTTATTTGTCTGATTTTCCCGTTTAGCTGCTTTTAGCTTTTCCTCGGCTTCAACAACTTTCTGGCGGTTACTAGCCAGAGTGAGTTGCTGTTTTTCAATCTGCAACTGCTGGTTGATGAGGATAGTTTGTCGGTCGGGGTTACGCAGAATAATTAGTGGCTGACCAGATTTTACCCGATCGCCAAGCCGTACTAGCACGCGATCGACTGCTCCTTCTGCTGGAGACTTAAGAGTTTGTTGACCACGCAGTTCAAGAATACCGCTCTCATTGATTGAGGTTTCAATGTTGCCGCGTTCTACAGTGACAACAGGCTGCTGTGCCGACTCTGGTGGTCGATTTTGATGGACATAAACTAGCCAGCCCCCAGCGCTAACCGAAGCCAAAACTGCTGACCAGGCTAACCATTTAACTCCTGTCTTAAATTTCTTTTTACCCTGCTCCATAAACGCAGCGCCCGCCGTTTTTGAGGTCATATAATCCTTTGCGGCTGAATCAAATAGTTGAAATGGCGTTGTCTAACTTTACCATTCGGCTGGGCAAGCTTGTATCAGCGATTAAAATTAGTATATTGCCTAACTCTACTTCAATATTGTGAAATTAAATCTAGTAATTCAAGGTTTTTAAACTTCTTTTTTATGCATAATTCAAGGATTTATGTTTTTATTACTATTCCGACTCATGCAATCGGAAGCTGAGGTTATATCTGGTAGCTCATGGTCGTAGTTTAAGCCCATTGCACAGGATCTAATTGATAGTAGCGTTGCAGTTGCTCATAAAGTGTCGGATGCTTAGACAGCAATTGGTGTGGTTTCTCAAAGAATGTCTCAGTCGCTACGGCAAAAAATTCTGCGGGATTCGTTGCACCATAGCTATCCATTACCGTCTTTGCACCTTGTAGAACATCATTACAAAGTTGCTGATATTCTTCTGTCATCACCTTTGCCCAAATAGCATAGTCTGATTTGCTTTTCAGTATAGGAACTCCTTCAGCTTTACCATCTTCTTGATCCAACTGATGGGCGAATTCATGAAGCACAACGTTACGTCCATCTTCCCAGTTATTAATGTCTTGTTTGACTTGTTCCCAAGACAGTACTACTTGGTCATTTGCCCACGATTCACCTAGCCTTGCCACACGCCTCTCTTCAACAACATATTTTCCGATGGAAGTCGTTTCTTGAACAAAATAAGCGTTGGGATACACCAGAATTGAACGAAGTCTGGGGAAGTATTGACCACGTTCATTTAATAGGAGCAAACAGGCGATCGCAGCAAGAGTCAGTTTCATTTCCTCTGTCACCTGTAATCCTCTACAACCAATGAATTGCTTTTCTGCTAAGAATACTTGAATATGTCCCTGAAGTCGTCTGATTTCATTGGGAGAGAGACACAGATAAATAGGAAGATTATTCTCAACAATTGCATTCCACAGTGGGGGTAAATGACGGCGTTTGAGACGGTTTCTTCGCCTTTTTACTAGAATAGGATTGATTAAAATCCCGGTGAGAATCAGCCCAATGATGATAAAGACAACTATTGTTTGAATCATTGACTTCTGAGCAGGTTACATATTTAAGTCACTGGTAAACAGAAAATCTATAAAATAATTGTTCTTGTTGTGGCTCAATAACTTTATTAAAATGGTACTTTTTTATCTTGGATAAAGTTTCCTAATTCCACACATCACCTCTATTGGATCAGAATTATGCAAGATTGAACTTTGGTAGAAAGGGTTTTTTGAAGCCCTTGTTCAACTTTGCTAATCAGTTTATCAAAAGCCTCTTGATCTGCTGTCAACTGTTCTTGAAGAACTTTCTCTAAGTCAGGCTTTATTTGCTCACACATCTCCTCGATTTTTTTGTCACTCAAAAAACTAGAACGAACCCAACTAGGTACATCCACATTTGTCTTGATTACTTCTTGAACACTCTTGCGATTTAGCTCCATTCCTGCTGCCATCACCGAAGCTCCATATACTAGGGCAATCGGCCAGGTTAAATGTCCAGTGAGTATAAGAGTGATGATGCTAGCTACAGTGCCTCCACCAATTACTACATTGACAATAAAGCCCACTGTCTCAGCCAAAATAGCATCTCCAATTCGTAGCTCTGGGTTAACAAAATTTGGGTCAATACTATCCTGGAACCTTAAGCTACTTCTAGGTATCTGAAACTTTCGACAGATTGGATCGGTTTGTGCAGCTAAATCGGGTTGGATTTTATTGCTAAACCACAAAGTGCATTGATGATTAATTATCTGCACAGCGCGTTCGCTTTTGAGCCACTGTTCTGCACGACTGATTAAAGATGTTTCTAAATCGGCTAAAGTCCGTATTTTGTTTTTTTGCCAATCTTTTAAAGCTGGTTTAACTGCGTTGACGAGCAAGCCGTCTGTCAAAGGCTTAGTTAATGATTCGATTAACTCCGGGATATGCCTTTCAATCAAACCTTTAAGCGTATTCGAGGTAAATAGTTTGTTGACTTCTTCTTTAAAAGCAGCAGCACGCAGATCCCATCGTCCTACTCGTGCTAATCCCAGTGCAATACACCGTTCCGGTTCCGGATCGGGGCGAAGCAGCGTTTCTGGTTCGGGAAACATTTCTTGACAAAGCAAGTGGGTAAACTTCATGCGAGATGCACCGCCAGTCATCAGCAGAAGTTTGGGCACGATTCCAAGTTTTTCTAGCTTTTCTTTCGCCTCGGTTAAAGAGTCGGTAAACGATCGCACCCAACTATGATGCCCCAGTTCCGGTAAAGGCTGGTTTAAAATTTCCTCCATCATCAATTTATTGACTTGGGGAATAAAATAAATCTGTTCGTTAATCGACTCGAAGCCACGCGCAAAGGATTCAGGATCGCTGTATAGCTGTTCATTAGAAAAGTAATCTTCTTTAGCTTTGCGACAAGCAAGTTCACAACGAGCTTGGTGATGCGGATATTCCTTAAGTATTTTTTCGAGTAATGCTTTTTGTTCGTGGTTGGCGAGAGTCCGGGCAAAAATAGCTTTGTCAATTAGAGATGCACCTAAAGTATTACTCCCGAAATCTATCGGGATCTCTTCTAAGCTCTTAACCAGAGTAAAATCTGTGGTTGAAGAACCAATATCGACAATTAGCACCGATGCAACAAGTTTGTCATACTCAAGCTTCCCGGCTTCCTTGGCTTGCATGAAAGCAGCCCGCGATTCTGGTACAACATTTAGTTGGGGAATACCAGCTTCTTGAAGTAGCTTTTGGTATTCGGTGCGATCGCTAACTGACCATCCTGAAGGGCAACCTATGTAAAAATAGCTACTTTCCCCACCTTCAAGTTGTTTACTTTCTTTCAAAAGTCGGTAGTAGGTTGCTACAAAAGTGCTAATTGTTTCCCGATATTTGGGATCGTTGTTGGGTTTTTGCTTGAAAGAAATTGTTAGTTGGGTAACGCCAGCTTGAATTAATGCTTGTTCGCCGACAAGATAACCGAGTTTAGGATGCCAACCAAGGGCTGTAATTTGGTTCTTCTTGTTATTAATCTCCAGCATCTGAGGGGGGTCGATGCTTTCCACTATCGCTTTAGCTACAGCCGTTTCACCGTGCCCCAAATCAAAACCGATTGTTTCTAAAATTTCCATACCCTTATTGTCTATTATTCTCTAGAAGCGGAATATGCTGGCTCAATAACCCTACCGCGTCTAATCAAGCGATCGCCTTTCAACAGAGCCGGAGTTAGAGTCACATGATCTTTGGTATCGGGGTCGATACTTGGCTCGAAGTCAAAATAATTGCGATCGCTATGCGGATCATTTGGTCGGTAAATTTGAGCGTTAATTCCCTGAGACATTAAAATCTGTGGCAGAAGTTTTGCAAGTTCATAAGCCATTTGGGGTTTATCAAGTTTTGATGCGCCCATCAGCCTTTGCAGAAAATTTAATAGCTCTGGCAATTCTTCTATTGCTAAGTTGCCTTCATGTTTATTCCATTCTTCTACTCTAGCTACTGCTAGGTCGATAGTGTTGAGAGCATCGCCAAGATGATCTAAAAATATTTTGCTATCAACCCGAAGCATAGGTTTAGGTAATTCCAATAGCTCTGAAGACATAGAATTTTGCTGGCTCTTTAACTCAAGTTGCAGCACAACTTCTACCCCCAGAAGTATAGAGGTAAGTAAGATAGCCATCCATGCACCTGGGGTAGTTTTAGTTAAAGAGAACAACGAACTTAAGATGCCTATATAAATTAGTCCCTTTAGCAGTTTTAGGATTAATCTGCTGGAAAAAAGGTTTGTACTTGGGTTAGTAAATTGCTTTTGCTCTATTGGAGCAATTTGAGAATAGTTAGCCGCAGCAAGAGTAGCAATAGACTGCCGCAGGGTATCTAGGAAAAAGGAAGCCAGACGAATTTGAGCCAGATTAAGTTTTTCAATGTAAATTCTTTCGAGATTATCAAGTCGATTTTGAACCAACTTAACTATCTCCTCGATGTTGGTTGTGTTATCAATATCTGTCTGGAGTTGGTTGCGTTCTTCGCTAAAAAGTGAAGTAATTGTTTTCATTGCGTTGACTAAGACTTTAACGTTATTAATAGGAGTGAAATGAGCAGACAACTGCTTATTTAAACCTGTAATCACATGATGACTGATGTAATTAATCTAAGTTATGTAGTTCTAGTATTTTTTGGCTGGAAAATTGCCCTCAATGTTATCTAGAAATCTTGCATATAGTTGAGATCGCACGTAGACTGCTGATGAGGCAGGTTCACCGAAGAAGCAGAGGAGAAGGTGGCTATTCACTGGGGGAACAAGCCCTTTTCCGTTACGCGAAGCGGAGCGAAGCATGGGTAAGAAGCCCCGTCATGAAGGGCGCAAGACTTGAATTGAGTACAAGCTCCTTCCCAGCCTCTCCCCCTAGCTCCCTGCTCCCCTGCCTCTTTTGACTGGAGTCTTTGAAGGCCACCTATTGTCTAACCATTGATTGCAAATTACGCCCATTAGAAGGAGGAGCAGAATGTTTATCTGCGTCATTGCAGACTACGGTACAGGAGATCCGGCATTTACAGAAGTCACACAACGTCTGCTGATGGCTTCTCCCGATGCCCAAATTCATTTGCTTTCGGTTCCAGCGTTCAGTACATTGGCAACGGGATTTTGGATTGCCCAACTAGGACTCAACCCTGGCCCTAGCGATCGCCTAATTTATCATAACTGTGCGCCTCGTCAGGACGATCCTGAAGCCCGTCGAGACAATGAAGGTGAAGGACTAACTTATGCTCTTTTATCTAACGGTGTAAAAGTAGTAGGTGTAAATGCAGGCTACACCCTCTCTTTTATCAAAGAGCATACAAAGGAGTTGCGAGTGGTCAACGTTGCTCGTGGTGGTTCACAGTTTCGCTCACGGGATGTGTTTCCTCCGGCTGCGGCTGCCATTATAAATGAAGACTTTAGCCTTCTGGGAGATAGCCTTAAGAGCGAGCAAATCCCAGATGTTCCACCAGATCGAATCGCCTGGATTGATGGCTACGGCAACATTAAAACAACTATTGGGGCGCATACACTCAACTTGGAGCCTCAAAGCAAGATCGTGATCCGAATTGGAGATGTAGTCAGTGATGCAGTGTATTCTGATGGCAGCTTCAAGGTGTCTGAAGGGACTTTAGCTTTTGCTCCTGGTAGTTCCGGTTGGTCAAGAGGCGATTCAGGAGAACCATTGCGCTTTTTAGAGCTATTTCTGCGAGGAGGGAGTGCTTGGGAACGCTTTGGTCGTCCCCGTGTGAATCAGCAAGTAACTCGAATTGCGTGAACTATCTACGCTTATCTAAAGGTTAACTAGCGAATACGGGAGTGTGTCGTCAGATAAGGCAATACGGTTCAGTTAAGGCTTAACTTTTATGTTAATGTTAATTCTTTTAACGAACCGCCAAGGAAGAGAGAGAAAAATAAATTATCCAAAATTATTTGTACATTTGTAGGGGCACAAGGCCTTACACCCTTACGTACCCTGCGGGACGCTTACGCAAACGCGCAGCGTCCCGCAGGGAGGGATATTTTTTTAACTTGAAGTTCCTTATCTGACAACACAGTTTATTTAAGCATTTTTTTCTTCTCTTCCTTCGCGTACTTTGCGTCCTTAGCGGTTCGTTAAAAAATTTAGGTTAGGTATTGAGTAACTCTCACAACAATCCCCGATAACGAATAAAAACCAAAATCACCGCCCACGACCCCAACGCCACTTTGACTGCAACCAGAATATTCAGCAAGGGGACAATTCCCCCACTCAAAAGTGCGCCCATTTCTCCGTGCGGTAACTCCACTCCAGCCAGAGTTATAGCCGCCAGTACAATGAAAACAAGAACCGAAACTTTCTCCCATGTAGCGGCGTGGTAGCGCTGGTAAATCTCTTGCATCCACTCTGGTGAAGAGGTAATGGCAATCAACCCGATCGCAGTTCCACCTGCTACCCCTGCGGCAAAACCACCGCCAGGGCTGAGATGTCCCCGAATAGCTAGTTCAATACTTACCAACGCAGCAATAGTCGCCCCCAGACGCGCCAGCACAATGGATGGTTGATCTGTGAAACGATAGATCGCGCAGGACGGCTGTTCATTCGCCAGCAGAAAGTATGCACCCATAATGGCGATCGTAAATACCACCACCTCGAAGATAGTGTCATACAAACGATTCCTGAGAATGATCACTGTTACCGCATTGGGTATGCCACCATCTTTAACAATCGATTCAACGATCGAGAAATCCGGTACGATTGGCGCTGAATTCGGCAAGACGAGCATTTTTACAAACAGCGCTATCCCTGCTGCAATGTAGATCCATTTCATTTATGCTTCTCTCCTTCAGCTGGTGTACTTACATAACTCAGGATTGTCGCTGGTGATGTAAGTTCAGTTTGCATAATCTCATAGATGCGTTTCACCCTAATGGCGGTGTGATAAAACTGTTTTTCGTCCTCACCTGTTACCTGGTCTGGATCAGCGTGTTCTCGTCTGACACAGGTCGCATGGACTTCTCTATCCATCAGCGCCCGTTCCAAAGCCTGGGTATTTGGGTAGGGAACCAGTTCTAGACGCATCTGGCGTTTGCGAAAAATTTTGCGTAAGTCATCCATCAGTTGCCCAAAATGCTGTTCGTCCTCTGCCTCGTCTTTGACCAAGCCAAGACGCATCACCAGGGATGAACGCACTGCCACCGCGTAAAGGGTAATTGCTAGCATAGTACCCACTAATGCTTCGGTTAAAGCAACATCTGGCGCTCCCAAAACCGCATATACCATTGCCGACACCGCTCCTAATATGCCGCGAATTACCAGCGCATGGTATGGATTGACCTGAAATACCACCATACACGCAGCCAACGGCAACAGGGCGATGATGATATAGAGATAGCTATCATTCATAGTTACCCTCGCTACTAGAACAGTAAGCCAATACATACCCCAGCACTGTATTCCAGATGGCCAAGGAGATGAGAGCGAGGATGAGTAGGGGCCATTCGCTAGGTATCTTTAAGAGTAGCCCGATGATGATACTCATTGAGCCAAGGGTGTCTGCAACCGAAAGACTATGGAGTTTGAATAATAGCGATCGCTTGCCCAGCAGAGGAAAGGTTCCCCAAAACCAGAAGAAAAGTCCTAAGCTAATGCATATATAACCGAAAAAGTCAATCATACTTCATTCATTCGTTTGATAACATGAGCCAGCAACATTAAGCCAGCATTTCCCACACTTAGGATGATGACCCCGACAACACCAATCATCCAATCATCACGGAAGACGGATACGACCAGGATCATGATTGAAGTTTTGGTAGCAACACTGGCAAATGCGAGCATTTTTTGCCAAATATCATCATCTTGCCATGCCTCATACATGGGGATGAGCATTGCCAGAATCATTGCAATCAATACTAGATTCAGGATCATACTTTTCTCCTCCGTCGCACCCAATGTACTTCGTACCAGCCTGCTTCGTGGTATTTCAAGACAATGGTCTTTGGGGTAAAGGTAATTAGGAAGATATCTAGGAATACAAGCCCTGGTGTGCGTCCTGGTTTAACTTGTTCCATCGTTATCTCTTCGTATTTATGGGGGCGGAGGATGATTTGAAATGCCTCCATATACGCCTGTGGAATCGCTACTATAATTTCACCCAGCACACGCAGCCAATCTTTTAATGATTGTTTAGCTGTTTTACCACCCGGCAATAGAAGTGCGATGCTGATGCCAATGATGATATTCGCCACACTGAAATCGGCAGTTAGCAAAAACCAAATAGTCAGTCGCAATATTAGATTTAAATACCCAACCATGCAAATCCCTTCCAGAACAATAGGATTAAAATCAGACTCATGACACCGATCAAATGGTCAAATTGTTCAAGGACACGCGGCAGCTTGAGTACTGAATGTTTAAAAATTAGTAAATACGCCAACCATCCAATGCCGATGGTTGCGAGGGGTTTAATGATATTCGCAACGGTGTACGCCTCGTAATACGCAATATTAGCTAGAAACAGCCCACCGATTAACAGAATTACGGCTGCCCAGAAACTAGGCTTTACCTCCGCTTTTCCCCCACGCGGCAGAAATATGAATTTGGCAAAGGATATTGCTGTTCCAAGGGCGGCAATATTCATAGCGATCGCTTGCCAAGGCAGTAAATTCTTCGTTGTCAACACCTTTGCCCCAAAGCCGGACAACAAGGGAAAGCCCGATATTGAGAAGCTGGCTATAACTAAGGCAATCCAGATTGGGGTAGCGATCGCTTGATGTTGCAGTTCCTTGAAATTTCGACTCGGTAAAGCCCCAGCAATTAGAAAAAGCGCCGATTTAACCAGTCCGTGCGTCAGCGCATAAAAGCCACCCACGGACGGCGCAGCAAGGATAAAGCCTAACTGCGAAACCGTGTGAAACGCCAGCATCCGCTTGGTATCTTTTTCAAAGACTGCATAGAACACTCCCAGAAGCGCCGTCCCAACTCCGAAGATTCTCACTATTGGGTCAACCTCTTCCACCATCAGCGCACACCGCACTAATGGATAGACACCAGCTTTTACCACAACTCCCGACAGCATCGCCGACACTGGCGTTTCCGATTCTGAGTGAGTCAACGGCAACCATAATCCTGATACAAAAATTCCTCCTTTTGTCAAGAGTCCCAAAAAAATTAGGGCAAGGGCTTCTGGAGGTGCTACGCGCAAACCTTCAAAACTAAAGGAATGATGCGCCTGATAGACCAGCACCGCGCCAACCAGATAAAAAAGCATTGCCACGTTGCTAATAAACAGATAGCGTAAGCCAACCCAAATTGATCGGTCAGTCCGGGGATAGGCAATCAATAGAAACGCAGCAATACCACTCACCTCTAACGCCACGTATAAACTGATCAAGTCTGAACAGGCAAACGCGGCATTGATACTGCCGTGCAAAATGATCAGTTGTGCATAAAAAAAAGGTGTCTTATTGCTGTGCCAACAGTAGAGGATGACTGCTGCCGTCACCAGTGCATTAGTTAATATAAAATAGCCGCTTAATTGATCGACTGTTAAAATAACCCCAAAATTATCTATTAACTGTAATGTCAGTGGCGACTGAGTGACAAATAGCTGCAATGCATATCCGGCTGATGCGAAAGCCACGCACAGAGCGAGATATTTGTCAATTTTCGGAAGCAAATAAATGACAAAGCCCAAAAAAAACGGTAGTGCAATCCATGCGATGGTAATGCTATTCATGGCGTGTTATTCTTCTCGATTTCGTTGCTTTCCAAAGTCGGATTATCTCGTGCCAACTTCATAACGCCGACCAGCATTAACGCCTGAATCGAAAATCCGATTACAATCGCCGTCAATATGACCGCCTGGGGAACCGGATCGGCGTATCTGACATTTTTGGCGTTGGAAACAATTGGTGTGAATAAGCCATTTCGTGATGCAATCAGCACATAATAGGCGATAACCCCGGTACTCATGACATCCATAGAGATGATCTTCATAACGAGGTTCTTTTTAAGGATGATGCCGAAAAATCCGCAAAATATTGTTGCGAAGATATACGCTTCTAACACGGAAATTGCCTGTTGGATAAGGATTGAAAAACAGGAAAAGGGGCAGGGAGGATAGAACAGAATTAGGATTCGACATTTCGGCTACGCTCAATAACCACTTCATCTGTAGCTTGCTTCGCCGCAGGGGTACGAGAACCACTAGTAGAGAAAGGCGGGTTTTCTCCCTGCTCCCTTCCTCGTGCCTCTTCGTTTGCGGCACTAGCCGATTAAATTGGCTTCCTTTAAAGCTTCTTTTTCTTCTGGCGATTGTTTGAATGCAAAGCGCAATAAAGGCGGTGCTAAGAAGGTTGTCAAAATCACCATAATAACGATGGCAGCTTGCAATGGTTTATCTAGAGTACCACTAGCTGCACCAATGGCGGCAAACACTAACCCAACTTCGCCACGGGGAATCATCCCCACACCAACTGCTAACCGATTAATTCCAGGTTGACCAAAAACCGCCCAACCTGTGACAACTTTACCGATAATTGCGATCGCAATTAAGAAGGTAGCAATAATTAATCCTTCTCTATTTCCCGGAACTAAAGGATTAAGAACGCCTAAATCAACTTTCGCGCCAACTGTCACAAAGAAAACTGGCACTAGCATATCAGCAACAGGTTTAACCTGCTCATCTAACTCTTTGCGTTTATCCGTTTCATCCAAAACTAAGCCAGCCGCAAATGCGCCTAAGATAGCTTCTAAATGAATGGCACTACCCAAAAAAGCCATAAAAAAGGCAAAAATAAATGCTGGGATAATTAAGTTGCCTCGCGTTTGCAATTTCTCAGCAATGGCAACAAAACTCTGATTGAAATATTTCCCTAATAAAATGGAGCCAATTAGAAAGACTGTAGCGCTGACAATTAGATAAATGACGTTGAAAATATCAACCTCACCAGTTTTAGCAAGACTCGCAACCACTGCCAATACAATGATGCCTAAAATGTCATCAATTACAGCAGCACCGACAATAATCTGACCTTCACGAGATTTTAACTGCCCAATTTCTGACAAAACTTTAGAGGTAATGCCAATACTAGTAGCTGTGAGCGCTGCACCTGCAAAAATCGCTGGAATTACTGGCGCATGAAACAATAAAATCAACCCCGCCGTGCCAGCCGTAAAAGGAACAGCTACCCCAACACAAGCAACAATTGTTGCTTGATAACCAACTTTTTGTAATTCTTTTAAGTCTGATTCTAGACCAATTTCAAATAACAGAATGATCACACCTAGTTCAGCAAGCACAGAAACAACTTCGCTCTGGCTTTTAAAAATTGATGTGACTGCATCAGGACTGAGGTTATTAATGAATTGCAAGATAGTCATGATAATGGAGTCGCTACCAGCCGCTCCACTGTCAGGAAACACTACCAAATGGAGAGCAGAAGCACCTACAAGCACCCCACCAACTAATTCTCCTAATACAGGGGGCAAGTCCATCATTCTAAATAATTCGCCACCAATTTTACTAGCCAGATAAATGACTACTAAACTTAGCAATACTCCAGTTAGCACAATAGGAGCGTATTCCGCCTCGTTAGTTGTTGCTAGTAAAGGAGGCTGTAAACCTCCGTTGAGAAAATTTAACCAGGTAAACGAATTAAGTATTGGTTCTGAAAAAATCATGTTTTTGCTTGTGTTTCTGATTCATTCCAAAATAATTCGTAATTTAATTATTAATTACGAATTACGAATTACGAATTACGAATAGGTGTCAGTGTAAGTACCAACGTCAGGATTATTAGCAAGAATCACGCCCATCCCAGACATAAAGCCAGAAATCACGCTGTCAGGCATGAGGGTAATGTATTTACCCAACTTAAATATCCATCCCAAAAAAGATTTGGTGGCGCGTCGTCTCGATTCAACAGCCCTCTGGCCCACAGAAAGTTCTCCCGTACAGTACCTCTGCTTCACAGATATAGATAATGCCCGCATAATCGGTAAAAAACTTGATTGCGACCTGATCCGCAATCTTCTCTGCCATCTCCCGATTTTCGGTGAGTACCTCGAACTTTACATTTGAATCGGTGTCGGCAGTGTTGGGTTTACCCGTAGAGCGCACGTTGCGACTGCCTTTACCGCCAGTATCCACGACCGTATAACCAGTCGCCCCGGCTTCATCAATGATCTTGGCGACCTTTTTTAGCAGAATCTTTTCCGTGACAATGACGAGCTTGTTGGCACGCTTGGACATGTTGGTTACTTCCTTAAATTATGTACATTGATCTACTTGGTCTGCCCGTTCAAGGGATATCTGACAGACCTCGACCCGTCTGGGATTAGCCGCCGATCGCCTGGGCGAGACCGATGAAGAACGGTATACACAAGCCGATCGCAACTGGCGTACCGACGGCTGTGGACGCGCCTATATAGGCGGAGGGATTAGCTGAAGGGATACCGGCTCGCAACGTAGGCGGCCCTGAGATGTCTGAACTAGAGGAAGCGATGATAGCCAGGATCACAACGCCGCCCATGCTGAATCCCGTGGCGTAGTGGGCAATCATGCCGAGACCGAAGGCGATTAGCCCATGCAAAAACGGTGCCACCACACTATACACAACGTACCATTGGGCTACCTTACGCAGTTCGCCAATTCTCGACCAAGCCTCCATCCCCATGACCAGCATCAAGATCGAAAGCAAGCCGCGAAAGGCGGGATCGTAGAAGCTTTTATAGACACTTTCCGGCTGGGTGAACAGTCCAAGAGCGAGACCTAACAACATTGCCGATAAGGCAGGGCCTCGGAGGCTTTCCTCGATAATTGGCCATATCTTGACCCGATTATCCGCAGCACCCTTCTGCTGACTGAGATACTCCTGCCGGCTGCTAGGATAATCTTTTTGATCGGGATAATTGCCAGCCGCAACGCGCTGCTCGCTGAAAGACTGCTTCTCAATAGAGTAGGCTGCTTCTTTATACTTCTTCTTGTTGATGTAAATGTTGGCTATAACAATCGCAGTTACGAGCGCTGGGATATCCATGAATGGATAGAGTGCGCCAGACCATGCCTCGTATGAAATTTTTTGTTCTTCCAGTAGCGTCAAGGCGGCTGCCATTGTAGAGCCACTCACGGCACCAAACAAACCTCCGGTCGCAATCGCATCCACGGTTTTGACCTTCGGCAGCTTGGCCAATGTATAGCGGGCGATGAAGACAACAAGAATACCTGTGACTATAGCAAACGCCGCAGGTAAAATCATCTCAGTCAGATTGGAATTGCGGATCGCAATACCACCGTTCAGACCAATTTTGGTGAGCAGCATGAAGACAATGATCGTACAAATCGCCTCTGGAATTACCAATTCACTACCAAGGGCAGCAATGACCATCCCACCAATCAAAAAGCCTAGTGTTGGGGACTGCAATTGCTTAATGAAGTCCATTAGAAAAAGGGACAAAAAATCCACGAATACCTCCTTGCGCTTCCTCTGATGAGGAGTATTACAATAAATGAACTAAATGAACTTTAAAAAAGACTGATGTGCTTGACTCCTATAGCACAGGTGCTGCACAAGAACCTGTAGAGAGGGCTTACGGTCATTGGCCCGGTCAGTTCAGAGATCAACGTTGGCGTAACGCTAAACAGGGCGGCAAAAAAGCCAACACAAACTGCCCCATAGAGTCAGTCCACCCAGAGAACCCACCCCAGAGGCAACGCCGAAGGCCAGGGGTAACGAGACAATGGCAGCCATGACACCGCCGAGGATATCGCCTCGGAGGTTATTAAACCGGATGAGATTGGTGATTGCCATACTTGTGGTGAATGAACGGTAGATGAAACTAACTGGAAACGACCCCTCTCATAGAAAAGATCGGCTATACAATAAGGATTCAGTTGGAGAATGAAATCTGGCATCGGCGATCGCGCACTCAAAAAAGTCTCAACAACAGACTGCCGAGAATGATTGCCTAGCGACTTCATCCTCTGAAAAACTAAGTCGTAATAGTTAAATCATTTGGATATTCTTAACTGTACGCCACTCTGAGTAGTAATACCTACTGAGTGATTAAGAAAAAAGTTTTTGTCTACATAGAGATTATTCTATGGTTTTTAGATCACTGACACCGCGAAGCCAGGGTTGGGGGCAGCAGCCCAATGTGCTTTGAACGATAAATTGGCAGCGCAGAGGAATCTGGGAAGAATAAAAAAAATGCAAAAATTGGGTTTGTCAAAATTGCCAGCTACCTTGAGTAAGTTTCATGTTTTATTGGTATTAAAAACTAGGCAAAGAAAACTTTAATTCTTTGCAAAACAGCAGACTATAATGCCTTTTTAAATGGTCAGTCGCTAAATACGAATCTCCAATACGGAAGGCTTAGGCTAAAACAATTCAAAAATTTGACTAGAAAAACTTACAAAAATTGAAAGTCTTAGTTATCGTCAACTTTATTGCGATCAATAATAGTTTACAGCCTTAGATGTCAATCTTGCTTATTCGCAAGCCTCAATATTAAATAAATATTAAATTGCTTTCATAGATAAAAGGCTATGCTTGTTGACTAATCTTTGATTGCATTAAACAATACAATATGTAAAGTTTATGTTAACTATTATTTCAAAGGTTTTTTGACTAAAAAATCAAACGCAGAGCAAATGACTTTAGGCATGGGGATACGTTGATTTGCACTTTTAATGTGTAGAGTGTTATTGCCAGAACCGTTTATTGAAAGTTCATTCGTGGACTTCTTGAAAATCATTAGCATAACGGTATGAGGAATATTAAAACTGGTGCAAATATCGCAGTTTTGATAAACCCTATTAAAACCATTAAAATAATTTACCTGTCAATTACATTTGTAGAGACGTTGTATTACAACGTCTCTACCTACAGGAAAATCTCACCAATAACCTTAACTAAACGGTAAGGAATAAGAGTTACAGAGAGTTCTTGTCTAAGTGATAGCAAAGTTTAAGGGAATTTAGCGTGATTTCATTCAACGACTGTTACTGAAGCCCCTTCACTTGCTGGAGGTACACCAGGTAACTCAAGACAATATCCAGCACCATACACTGTCTTGATATAGCGGGGGTGGCGGGGATCTGGTTCTAGCTTGGTTCTCAAGTGGCGAATATGCACTCGAATCGTTTCTATGTCATCATCAGGATCGTAGCCCCAAACTTCTCTGAGGATTTCGCTGGGAGAAACCGTTTGACCGTGGCGTTGCAATAAACAGTGAAGTAGCTCAAATTCCAAGTGAGTCAATTTCACCGTCTCATTGAACCATATTGCCTCAAATCTTTCGGGAACGAGGGTGAGTGAGCCATAGTTGAGAATTTCACTATGTTTTGCTGCTTGGGGAATGCGGTCAGTCCGCCGCAAAAGGGCCCGTACCCGCGCTAGCAGTTCTTCAACTTCAAAAGGCTTGGTAAGGTAATCATCTGCGCCAGCATTAAAGCCTTCCACCTTGTCCTGAGTTTGGCTCAAAGCCGTCAACATTAACACGGGAATCTCAGAGGTGCGATCGTCTCGGCGCAGGCGTTGGCAAACGGTAAACCCATCTACTCTGGGCAACATTAAATCGAGCATGATCAAGTCTGGTTGCAGCTGGAGAGCCAGCGCTTGACCTTTGATGCCGTCTTCAGCTTGACTAACATCGTAGCCAGCCATTTCCAAGTTGACGGCAACTAGTTCTGAAATCGCTGGGTCATCGTCTATGACAAGAATCCTCGGCATTCTTAAAAATTATTACTACTTATTAAGGATAATTAACAACCTTTGATAGATACAAAGATTTTTGAATCGATTCTAAAAAAGTTTTTAAATCTTACATAAATATTAAGATTAAATGACTGTGAAATCAAGACTCAACTACATGAAATCTTATAGTCTATGATGTGTTATACTCCGCCCTACAATCCGTCTTGGTTTTTACAAAACGGTCTGATCATGACTGTATACACTGCTTTGTGGGGGAAACGTCACTGGCAAAATACTACCTTATTACCAGAACCGTCTTATCACGAAAAAATCTTTGTTGGTGGCCAAGGTGTGCCAATTTTTGGCTTGGTTGCCATCCCTGAAAATGCTCATAGCACGATTATCGGGACTTATGGCATTACTGGAGAGTTAGAGACGGAATGGTATTTGAGAGTGCTAGGACGTAAGGCTTATGCCCAAGGATACGCTGTGGTGTTATTTGATTGGCGGGCCCACGGCAAAACGGCCGTTTTGTCCCCGACTCTAACTTCTGATGGATTGTACGAGGGAGAAGATTTTGTTCGCATCGCTGCTGGTGCTAAGGCAATGGGATGTCCGGGGAAATTTTGGTTTACAGGGTATTCTTTAGGAGGGCAATTGGCGTTATGGGCGGTGAAGGTTGCCGGTGAGGTGATTAGGGAGAATGAAGATTTAGGATTAGAAGATAGCGATATTGGCGGTGGTATGGTGATTTGTCCGAGTTTAGATTCGGAGCGATCGCTATCTTATCTAGTTACAAAGCCCTTCGGCAGATATTTGGAAGCGGGAATTGCCCAAAATTTAAAAAAACTAGCATGGCGAATACATGATGCCCATCCTGGAAGTATTGACCCAGAAGCGATTGAACGGGCCAACAGTATTTGGGGTTTTGATAATGAATTGGTAATTAATCGGCTAGGTTTTTCTTCTGTGGAAGCATATTACCAAGCTAGTAGTGCTTTACAAATATTGCCGCAAATATCGAAACCGACTTTGATTTTATATGCTGCTGACGACCCACTTTTTGACCCAGCTATCATACCAGAATTAGAAGATGCGTGCGATCGCAATCCCGCAATAGATTTGTTACTCACTCAGTACGGTGGTCATGTTGGCTATTTGAGCAGCAAAGAGTGTCAGCGTCAAGTAAACGATTCTGATCCTTGGTGGGCATGGAATCGGGTTTTACAATGGTTGGAGGAAAAGCGAATAAAGTAGTAGGCGAGAAAATATTCTAGTTGCTAGGATACTCAACGGATGGAATCGTATTATTTGGAAGTCCAAAATAGAGAGGATGGCATTGACTGAGAAATTACCACAATATTATGGGTAAACCAGCAATGACAGAAGCAATACCTGTCCAGAGAGTAAAGCGCTCAATATCTACTTCATCCAAAGCAATGCTCATTTGCCTAATTGCTAATAGCAGCGCTGCCAATAGTAGTATAAAAAAGGCAAAGTACTGCAAAGTAATAATCATTCATCCTCACTATGTTTTACAAAAAAGTAGTTCTTATAGGTTTTTAACAAGCTTTGGCAAGGTTTTTTTGTTCCAGATTTAACACTTTTGGAGAAAAACTATTTACCAGTGAAGAGATGTCTACTCCAGAACAGTTGCAGACATTCCTTTTAATTGTTTTAATACAAACTGTAATAGCTAATGTTGTAACCAAAATAAAATTTGTGATTCTCTGTCAAGGGGTTTAAAGTATTCTCTCTCAGGGGATTTAATGTGGAGTTGAGGAGCGTACATCTAGAGTAATAAATCACAATATTAGCTGGTAAAAGCGATCGCGGCTACCTGTAATTATGTTTAGAGCTAGACTTAACATCTAACAATACTTCTGGCAGATTCTAGGAAAAATACGCGCAGTTGTATATAGTAGTGCTAAAACGTCAAACCAGATCCACCCATAATCATCGTCGTAATTAAACAAACTATTAAAGTACAACTCTCTCGACATTTTGACTCAATGACCGCTTCTAATGATATTTGGCAACCTGCACCGACAGATTTAACTCTATTACAGGATGAGATTCATGTCTGGCGTATAAACCTTGACCAACCAGAAGTACAGCTGCAAAATTTAGCAGCGACTCTTTCCAGTGACGAAATGGCTCGTGCTGAACGGTTCTATTTTCAAGAACATCGGCAGCGTTTTATCGCTGGTCGTGGTATTCTCCGAAGTATATTAGGTCGCTATTTGGATGTCCAACCCCGACAAGTGCAGTTTAATTATCAACAGCGTGGCAAACCAGTATTAGCAGATACATTTGCCGATAGTGGATTAGCATTTAACTTGTCTCATTCCCAAGGATTGGGTTTGTGTGCGGTGAATTGTACTCGCCCAATTGGTGTAGACCTAGAATATATTCGCCCGATGTCTGATCTGGAAGCTCTTGCCAAACGGTTCTTTTTACCGAGAGAATATGAAATGTTGCGATCGCTATCTCCCAACCAACAGCAAGAGATATTTTTCCGTTACTGGACTTGTAAGGAAGCTTATTTAAAAGCAACTGGAGATGGACTATCCCAGTTAGAGCAAATTGAAGTATCGTTGACTCCCACAGAACCAGCCAAGTTACAGATAACTGAAGACTGGAGTCTTTTTGAACTAGTACCTGATAACAATTATGTTGCTGCTGTTGCTGTAGCAAATTGTGGCTGGAATTTGAAGTGTTGGCAGTATTAATACTAGTCATTAGTCATTTGTTATTCTTCCCCAATGCCCCATGCCCCTACTTATCTTCCTGCATATTTCGCACAATTTTTGTTACCAGGTTTCTGGGTACAAATCTGACGCTTTTTGCAAGTAGTTTATTCATAAACCCAGGAATCGCAATAGTTTTGCCCTTCATTAAGGAGCGAAAACCAATTTCGGCTACTGTTTGTGCATCCATCATCCTCTTACCCTTGAGTAGCTTAGAGTCAGCCATTCCGGTTCTTTCATGAAAAGCAGATGCGGTTGAGCCTGGACAAAGAACTGTCACAGTGACACCTGTACCTTCTAATTCATTAGCGATCGCTTCAGAAAAAGATAAGATATAAGCTTTAGTAGCAAAATAAACTGCCATCAAAGGCCCTGGTTGAAAAGCAGCAGCCGAGGCGACGTTTAATATTTTACCTTCACCTTGCTTTACCATGTGCTTCACAAATAGCTTAGTTAAATGAGTGAGACACACCAAATTTACCTGTAGCATTTCCAGTTCAGCAGCTAGGTCTGTTTGGTGAAATAATCCATAGATACCAAATCCAGCATTATTCACCAGCACATCAACATTAATATCGGCGAGTTGCAACTCCGTGAAAATTTCTTCAGGAGCTGTTGATATAGATAAATCCTTAACAATAGTTTTGGCAAAATTTCCGAATTCTTCTTGAAATTTAGCTGCAATTTCTACAAGCTTTAACCCGTTTCTGTCTACTAAGACCAGATTGTAATCATGAGCAGCAAAAATACATGCTAATTCATAGCCAATACCACCGGCTGCTCCAGTAATAAGAGCAGTTTTTTTGCTCTGAGTTTGATGTGTTGTGTTCATGTAAGAATATTGGTGAATTCAATTTGATGAAGCTGCGTTGCATTTACAGTGATTCTTGTTCTACAATTAAGTACGCGTAATATCTCAACCGACAAGAAATGTCTTGAGTTATTACCCTTTTAAATGCTTGTGTGATGCATTGGATAGATGTAGCAGTCCAAACGTAAATTTAGGATTTATGCATCGTAAAAGTGGGGCATTAAAGAAGTTTGGTTATTTCAAACTAACAGTGCTGGCTTTTGATTACTCACAGCAGTCAGCAGGTAAAATAAAACTTTTATGCCCGACACTAACCATTCTATCCTCAATTTCTTGTGTCAAGGGATGAATCCTAAAAAATTACATGATTGAGCATAAAAAAACAGGGCAATTATATTGCCACTGTTAATGTATGAGTTGTTGCTGGCATCGGAAAGATTGGCTATTCAGTAGTACTGAGTTTTAAAAAACATGGACTAAATCAAATTATTTTGTAGGGTGCGTTACGTTCCCAACGCACCCTATGAAATTTGTAAATTCTTAAGCGATATTTAAAAAACCAGTTTGAATCAAGTAGGCGGTGTAAGTCATAAACAATTGAGAGTCAATTGGAGGACAAACAATAGAACTACCTGCTAGTGCATGGAGAGTATCTTGGCAGCTAATATGAGGTCTTCTTGCTTGCAAGTACAAATCAGGAATAGTTAGTTGTTCATCAGACCAACGTTCCAGTAAAAATGGTCGTAGAGTGTATAAAGGATTGTCAGCAGAAGTCACATTATTGATTAACTCTGATTGCCATTGTTGATATGGAATCATCTCAACTGAATAACCAAATGAGCGTATCCACTCAACTAGCATTTTTAAAGCGGCGGGTTGGGGATGTTGTAAATTGAAAGCCTTACCTATAGATTCTTTTTGCCGTGATAGATAAACAATCGCTTTACTTACATAATCTACAGGTGACATATCCAACATATAATCTACATCAGGGAAATATCCCATTTGTAGACAGCCCTTGGTCATCAAATTGATAAAGTCGTGTGTGTTACAAATACCTGTTTTGCTATCGCCAGAAATCAGTGGTGGTCTGTGGATAGTTACAGGAAGTCCACGGTCACGAGCAATTTTAACTAACTTTTCAGCTACCCATTTAGTTTGAGAGTAACCAAGATAAATACCTTCCCAATGATTGAATTCATCCTGTTCTTTAACAACCTTGCCAGCATAAGCAGTAGATTCAAAAACAGCAACACTAGAAACGTAATGTACAGGCTTGACTTTAACTTGACAAGCTAATCTCAAAACTTCTTGAGTGCCTAAAACATTGGCTGCCTTCAATGCAGAGTAGGGAAAAACATAATTCAACAAAGCACCACTATGATAAATAGTATCAATATTGGTAGCTAAAGTTTGAAACTGTTCCGAACCAACACCTAATAGTGGCAGAGATAAATCGCCGACAATAGGAATAATTCTGGAGTTAAATTCTTCTTGCCAAATTGCATACTGTTGCAGATTCTTTTGGAGTTTGCTTTTGCCTTCTTCAGCATTAGCAGCACGCACTAAGCAATAAATATCCGCCTTGGTTTCCTGTAACAATTCCCGGATGATAAAAGCTCCTAAAAAGCCGGTTCCTCCAGTTAAAAAGATGTTTTTGGGTTCACCCACAAGCACATTAGATGCAGCACCGGGATGGATTGTGGGGTCAAGAACAGCCTCAGCACCTAAATCTAGAACAGAAGGTGCAGTGTTGGCATTAGAGGCTGTCACCTTTGTATCTTGAATCGGTGAACTTTCTTGCACTTCTTCAGCTAAACGCTGTGAAAGAGCTTCAATATTTGGATAATGCCACAACAGCAATGGAGATGGTTGAAATCCGAGCAACTTTTCTAAGTTACTTACTAGAATCATTGCTTGGGCTGAATCCAACCCATAGTTTTCTAAATGTTCTTTGACATCTATTTCATCAGTTGCTACTCCTAGCAACTTAGCTAAGTTAGATACCAAAAATATTTGAATATCGTCTGCTGTGAAAGACTGTTTTATAGTCATTTTTAAATCTCCAACAATGATGTAGAACGAACAGGGTGATACTGACTGTAATAATCGGAAGCTTGTAGTCCTTGAATTTTCAAATTTTGGACACGGTACAAAAAGGCTGCACCAGTCATAATTTGATTAGCAACATCAACTACACCGCGATTATTTGGTTCAGACAGATAAGAACCACGTACCCAGTCATTGAAACCGCCCATTGCCGGGCCACACCAAATTTGATAATCGACTTCTCTACCTTTTTCACCAGAACTAGACCAGCGAGAAGATAATCCTAAATACCAACGGAAAATCAACGCCATTTTCAGTTTAGGATTATTAACTGCTTTCCCAAGTTTCTCAGGATTCTTTTGGGACAAATAAGCCGCAGTTCCTTCCCATACTTCAGCAATAGTTTTGCGGAAAACTTGTTTTTCTAATTTCTGCCTTTCTGCCAAAGGAATCTCTTCAATGGAATCATAAGCGCGATAGAGTTCAAATAATTTCTGCGCTCGCATGGGGAACATCGTACCACGTTTGAGAACTTGCAATTTGACCCCCATTTCAAACATATCTGCTGCTGGGGCCATTATCATATCAGCCATTTCTGCTTGGGCTAATAACTTTTTGGTATGTTCACAAGCCCCAGATTCAACACATGACTGATTAATGGAACCGGTCATTATATAAGCAGCACCCATCATAAAGGCTGCTAATGCTGATTGTGGTGTACCAATTCCTCCGGCAACACCAATTCTAATGGGTGTTTGGTAATGATATTGTGCTTGAATTTCATCCCGCAAGGAAATAATAGAAGGTAACACACAAACTAGGGGACGGTTATCTGTATGGCCCCCAGAATCAGCTTCGACGGTAATATCATCAGCCATTGGAACTTTGGCTGCAAGGGTTGCTTGTAACTCAGTAATTAACCTTTGTTCTAGGAGTTCTTTGATTATTCTGGCTGGTGCTGGTTGCAAAAATTTAGTCGCAACTTCTCGGCGAGAAATTTTGGCAATGATTTTATTTTTGATTTCAATTTGATTGGCGCTATTCAACCCCAATCCAGCAACACGGTAATAAACAATGTTGGGAGTCAAGTCGAGAAATGCAGAGGCTTCTACTGTTCTTACTTGATATTTGAGATATAAATCTACAGCCCGGCGTTCAATCGCAGGTTCATTAGGGCTGTGAATTAAATTAAATGCATAAGGCCCTTGAGGTAAAGCTTCTTGAATGCGATTTATGGCTGCTTCCAAACGTTCTGGAGTTAAACCACCTGCACCAAAGGAACTCAAAATTTGCTCTTTTCCGAGTGCAATGACCATTTCTTCAGAAGCAATTCCGCCAGCCATTGCACCGGTAACGTAGGCATATTTCACTCCATGAGAGGAGAGAAAATTGGGATCTCCAAATTGTTGAATGCGGATTGGTGCTGCAAATGTTAGCAGTTCTACTTGTGCTGTTGTGCCATTATCACCAGGGGATAAATAACCCTCATTAGTGACACCGATTTTTCCGGCGACTTTCACGATGTAGCAGGGTTTATTTAATACCATCAATTTATCTTTGATGGTTTGTTTCTCAAAAGATACAGTTTCTAAAGAACCTTTCCAAACCTGGTTTTTGTTATAAGACCAAGAAGAGAAATTAAGGCCATTATCGTGTTTACTTAGTACCGTATCTACGGTTGTCACGGCAGTTATCCCTCGGATTACAAGCAATGGATGATTAAAGTTGAAGCACGTAGACTCTTGATATAGCAATCCTAAATCGTATGTGAAAAATTCTTTGTTCCTTGGCGCTCTTGGCGTCTTGGCGGTTCGTTCATTTCCAAAACTTAGATAGGATTGCTATATAAATCTAATTTCCATACCAATTCTCTATGAAGATACACGTAATAATTTTTAAACGAACCGCCAAGACGCCAAGGACACCAAGGAAGAGAGGAGTTAAGAATTAATCGGTGCAAGTTGAGAGAGAATTGGTATGATTTATCAAGATTCGTCGTTAAGCAAGTTTTGGGCGCAAGCTAGTTGCAATTGAATTATTTCGCTCATTTGTTGACTGTAATCTTGTCTAGCTTGTAAGAAGGCAGTGTGTGCTTTAGTTATCTTTGAATTATTAGCATTAAGCTTTTGATACTGGGTCTTATTTAAATCGAACATGCTGATGATGCTACTAATTTTTCGAGTTATGACTGGCGGGGAAGAAAGAGAAATTGGCTGTCTAATTGCGCTTGACTCAGAAGATTGTAATTGTTCTCTCGTTTCAAAAACGTTATCAATGATATTTTTCGGTTTTACTTCTTCTGGCTGAGGCAAGATGTTAGGGGAATGACTCTGTTGTTGGGTTATGTGGTTAGAAGTGTTAAGAGAATCTGTGATTTCAGATTGTTGAACATTAGGTATATCTGGATGCTGTATTTTGAAGCGATCGCTCCTAAGATCCCCAGCGAAATCTTCAACAAGTTTACGATTTTCTTCGCTCAAAATTGTAGCTGCGATCGCTTTCCCACCCAAGGTAACTGTTCTCAATGTTGCTTTACTTGTATTAGCAGTGTCTTGGGCTTTGCTATACAGTGGTGATAAATCCACGTTCACCTGATGGCTGAGTAGTTTTGCTAATGCTTTGACCATCGAAGCATGGTCATCCATTCCTCTACGATTTAGAGAGACTGTGATGTGTTCTTTGTTGCCGATAATTTTGTCAATCCATCGTGAACAAACACTACCTGCACCTGCTTCTAGAAATATTTTCACACCATCATCGTAGACACGATTTACCAATCGCGGAAAATCAAGTTCTTGGCACAATCCTTTGGCGATGTTGTGAGCGATCGCATCTCTTTCAAGTGCAACTGGTTGATAATCGGCGGCAGAATAAAACACAATGCCAGGAAGATTTTGTGATGGTAAGCTGTTTACCTTCTTGATTTCCTCGTACTGCGATCGCATCGCTTCACAATGTATCACATGGTCGAAGGGCGCGGGGAAGGCATTACAACCTAAAGTTGCAATCACTCGCTTACAGGCGGCATCGTCACCAGCGATTAATACTTCTTCTGGTGTGTTGATTTGAGTTAAGTAGACGTGATTCTCATGTTTTAGGCATTCTCTAACTTGCGATGGAGTCGCCATGAGAACATAGGTATTCCAAAAATTGTTGTTTGGTGAATCTGTTAATCCCCAATATTCACGCACAGCATTTTTTGGCCCAGATAATTTATCGCCAAATAGAGGTGATGAGTTTAAGGTATTACTTCCGCCCTCAAAATCACTCCAAACTCCTTGGGCAACCATCATACTAGTTTCACCTAAGCTATACCCAAATACAGATTGCGGCTTGACTTGAAAATCATCTCGGAAAATTGCTGTCATGTATCTAGCAAAGGCAATTTCACTTTCAAACATTGCCAGTGAATCATCTAACAATTGCTTTTCGAGAGTTTCTAGTTGCCTAGTTGTCAATTTAGGTAAACTTCTGGGATAAACCAGCTTTTCAACATCGGCAGCCCGGTTGTAGAGATTGTTACTTTTTAAGTCCTCGAAGACTTTAGGAAATAAGCGGAAGACAGTCCGACCAATGCCGATATAAGAATTGACTGCTGCGGGGTAAACATAAGCAACTGCTCCAGTTTTACCCAATGGTTTGGCTGTGAAATAACTTCCTATTGGTGTTTGCCAATCTGTGCCATTTTCAAAGGCATTATTTACACCTTTACGAGCAGATTCAATTTCTTTGAGTAGTTCTTTGGTGTTACGTCCTGCGATTGATAAGACGTATTTTGCATCAGAATGCTGTTGAAAAGTAGCAAATGTTTGGCTGGCGGTAGCTGATAAAGAGGAACTGGCTTCGATGGATTTTTGGAGATGGTTTAGGATATCGGGTATAGTGGAGCGATCGCTAACTGCGATCGGAAACAGATGAAAAGGCATTTGTTGCAAATATCTGTTGTCGCGCTCCTCTTGGCTGGGTTCTTCCGATAAGATTAAATGGGCGTAACTGCCATCTATACCCATGCTATTAATTGCTGCTATTCTGCGTGTACCGCCTTTATCGACAAACCAAGGTCTTGATTCCATTGCCACATAGAAGGGACTACCTTCCCATACTTGCGGTGTTTTGACACCAGACCATTTTGGTGTGGCGGGAATATACCTGTAATAAAGACAGAGAGCAGTTTTGATTAAGCTAGCAATTCCCGATGCTGTATAGGTGTGGCCGATATTGGCTTTGACGCTGCCCAATGCACAATGCAGACCATTGCCCACTTTTGGATAAGCTTGGAGTAAACCTGTGATTTCCGCTTCATCCTCCTGGGGAACGCCACTACCGAAGACTTCCACATAGTTAACTTCTGTGGGTTGAATCTCCGCCATCTCGAAAGCTTGTTTGCAGACATTGCTGATAGCTGAAGCATCAGGTTTTACCAAAGTATCACTCAAAGTAGAATTACCTTGTGCGAAACTCATGGCATCAATTACTGCATAGATGCGTTCATTATCTTCTTTAGCAGCTTCGTAGCGCTTGAGAACCACAGCACCCGCACCTTCGCCAACCGTCCAGCCATTGGCTTGTTGGTCAAAACTCAACGTATTGACACCCGTATTAATTGGGGCAAATTGGTTGCGGAATAAGACATTTTCTACACCACCGGCTAAATCTACAGCACCAACAACCACCGCGTCTACTTCTCCCGTAGCGAGTAGCATTTGGGCAACTTCCAACGCTTTGAGGGCGGAATTTTCGCCAGCGCTGACGGTGAATGCAGGGCCAGTGAAATTCCATAAAGCAGAAATCCGACTTGCCATGATGTTGGCGATGTGACTTACATATTCGCCGATTTCTACAGGTTGGTGAATACTATCTTTAACAATGGTTTCCAGTTGGGAAAGCTGTTCAGCAGGTAGAGAAATTCCTTGATTGAGTAAACCATCCTTAACTTGCCAAGAGAGATTCCATCTTTGCTGTAGCTGATGCACAGAGAATTCTGTCTCGGCAGCAACAATCACAGCCACATTGCCACCCTCCTGTAGTTTCGCATCTTTCACGGCGCGATCGCTAACTTTCAGAAGCAACAATTGTTGTGGATTTAATTTCTCGATTTCATTCGGTGGGATTTTGCACGATAAAGTATCGATTTCAAAATCCTTGATATATGCCCCTACTGGTGCTTTCCCGTTTGGTAAACCGTACTCTTTCAAGACACTTTCTTGATTTTCTATACCATGCCATCTTTGAGGCGGTAGGGAAGTAAAATGTTGTGTTCCATCATAAATACTGCGTTCAAAAGCATCCAAACCATTGCAGTTACCAAAAAAGGCATCCATGCCAACAATGGCGACTTTGCTAGGTGGAACAGGTGGAGTTGGTTCAACAGATTGTGTTGTATTTCCTTGCTCTAAAATTAGATGAGAATTAGTGCCGCCAAAACCAAAAGCACTAATAGCTGCCCGTTTGATTGGTGCGTTATTATTCGGCCATGTCGTAGCTGTTCTAACAATCTTGTCGGCGGAGATTGTACCTTTTTCTGATGTTAAAGGTTCCGAAACATTCATGGTTGCTGGAATTACACCATGAGACATACTCAAAATCACTTTAGTCAAGCCAACCATGCCAGCAGCAGTTAGCAAGTGACCAGTATTTGCCTTAGCAGAACCCACCAGAGGCGCAGCTTGATTTTGACCAAAGAATGTTTCTATGGAGTTAAATTCGGTTGTATCTCCTAGTAATGTACCAGTGGCGTGACACTCTAGATAATCAATGGTTTTTGGGCTAACTTTTGCCTCATTATAGGCTCGTTCAAAAGCTAATATTTGCCCTTTAGGATTCGGACTAAGTAAGTGCTTACCTTTGCCATCATTCGAGAGTCCATTACCACAGATAGTGGCGAGAATATTATCACCATCTCTAACGGCATCAGAATATCTCTTCAGCATTACCATCCCAACACCATCGGCGGGAATTAGCCCTCTAGAGGATTTATCTAAGGGGCGGCTGATGCCGTTTTCTGCATACCCTTGAACACCGGAAAATAACATCCGCACGAATAGGGAATCTGCACAACTGATGGCTCCAGCTAACATAACATCAGCTTTGTGTGACCATAAGTAATGAGATGCTAGTTTAATCGCATAAAATGATGACGAACAAGCAGCATCCAGACATAAATTAATCTGAGATAGAGATAGAGCTTGAGCAACGATAGATGCTGGTAAACCAGATATCATCGCATTATATAAAGATGCTTTGTTTGCACTTGGTAAAGCAGCTAAATCAAAATCTTCATACTGCAAAAGTTCTCTAACAGCAGGGGTAATAGCTTGCTGGTAAATTGGAGAGAATAATTGATTAGATAATTTTGTCGGGAATGACAAATTACCTAAAATTACGCCACATTTTGCTAGAACAGTTTGATTACCCCAATAACCACTGTTTACAATTGCCTGTTTAGCAGCATACAATGACCATTTGAAGGTGTTATCTAAACCAGCAACAAATTCTGATGGTAGATTGTATTCAGATGGATTAAACTGGAAGTTACGGATGTAACCGCCTTTGAGAGAATAGGTTTTGTCTGGTGTACCTTTGACTGGATTATGAAATATTGTCGGATCTACTCCGATTTCTTCGACGGTTGCAGAGGATGTCGAATCTTTTTGATTAACAATGTTTTGCCAGTATTCTTCAGGATTCTTTGCATCGGGGAATAGGCATGATAATGCGATGATGGCTATTTTTTCCACGATTTATATGCTCCGAGTTTGGGTATTTAGCAAGAGATAATTAAAAGGCAGGATTTACGCTGTTCCCCAAACTTTGAACGAGGCAAGTTCTAGCAATCCTAAGATTTTGATAGTTTGTAGTAAGCACTTTAGTGCTTGTATTAAGAAGGACTAAAGTCCTTACTACGAACTTTAAAATTGAGATATTACTAGCTTCTGAGCATTTTCATTGACCAAATAATGGCATGAGCGCCGAGCATTCGTGAGTATATTTTACCTTGGCGGTCGTGTATGATAAAGTTTGCGATCGCACTGCTTGGTGTCTTAGATATCACTTCACAAGAAACGTAAAATGTTTCGTTATGTGGTATCATCGCAAACTGTTCAAATTTTTCTACTTTTCCAGGTAAACAACCTTCTTGATGAAAGTGTTGTGTCCAAACCCATAAGGCGTGCATACTCAAGTCAGTTGTATAAGGATTGACCCATTGCACCGGGAATTGTCCTTGTTGCTGGGCGCTGAGTTCTGGCCACAGACATTCTGTAGTAATTTTTTCAGGGCTGATGTTTAAAACTCTTTTGATTTCTTGAAAAGCCGGGCCGTGAAATAATGTAGCCCCACCATTTTGGTAAAAATCTTTTCCTGTAGCGGTGATGATATTATCTTCTTCGAGATTGAGAGATTCATAAGTGGGTACATCTGGGATTTCTCGCTGGAGATTGAGTTGAGCGCTAAAATGAAAATGGATTCTGCCTTGTGGGTTTTTACTCGATATTTTGGCTTTAAGTTCGATTCTTTCAAGATTAACTTTAGAAATTTCTTCTATCTCTAAAAAATGTTCCTTCGCTAATGTTTCATTGAAAGTAATCCCCTTTAAAACTTTAAAATCTTGGTAATTAAACAATCTGTAACCTGGATATAATTGTTCACAAGCATTGATAATCCAGGTCATTGCACAAGTTGCTGGTAAAACTGGAGAACCAGCAATCGTATGATCTTGTAAAAATGGATTAGCCTCCAATGTCATTTGGCGACGAATACGATAGGTTCGTAGTTCTGAATCTAACTCCGCCGCCATTGGAACTAACGGACTACCAATAACAACTTGTGCAGTTGCATGATTGGTATTATCCATTTCCTTAACTAGCATTTGTGCCCCAACTGCAATGGGAATTATATCAATTTTTCGCTCTTGAAAAATCTTCTTTAATTCTGCTGTCACCATCCCACTATCCCAAGCGCCCCAATTGATAGCGACTACATGACATGAGGGATAACTTTGCTTAAATATATGGGCTGATTTGTTCAGAATTTCATTTGCGATCGCATAATCAGATTGTCCAGGATTTCCGTAAAAGCCTGTTACTGAAGAAAACAAAACTAAATGCTGAAGTTGATTAGGGTTGACGCAATTTAGTAAGTTTTCTAAACCTTGAACTTTGGCGGTGTAAACTTTTTCAAAATCCTCTTCAGTTTTCTTTTCAATTAACTTATCAGCTAAGTTTCCCGCGCCGTGGATGATTCCGGTAATTGGGCCCAGATGTTGTACAGCAGTAGCAAGTTTTTCTTGTAAAGCTTGCGTATTTGTAACATCGACGCTGATATATTCGGCTTTAGCTCCGGTTTTTTCAATTGCTGCAAGAGTCTTTTTAATTTCGCGGCTGGAGGTAATTTTGTTATATATTTTTTGCACATTCATGGGTGTGGGCTTCTCTCCTTGAGAAAGAAGGTTTTCCATGATGCATTTTTTCAATGCGGATTCATCAGAATTTTGAGCAAAATCTGGCTCGGTTTCTAATAGTTCAGAGCGACCGAGGAGGATGAATTTGCAGGGTTGCTGTTGGGCTAATCTAATAGTACACTCAGCCGTAATCCCTTTTGCACCGCCGCTTACGACAAAGACAGATGATGGACTAAGCTGGGCTGTTTGTGTCATAAATCCTCGTGAATACCTGCATAAATTGGGTTTTTTGTTATTGGCCAGTTGAGTGCTGGCCAATAACTAGTTATTTCCTGATGGAGAAGATTTAATTGTTTTTACGAACCGCCAAGACACCAAGGACGCTAAGGAAGAAAGAGCATTCCAATTTTCTCAAACACGAAACTTTCGTTAAAGCTCTGCGTCCCTCTGCGTGAACCTCTGCGCTCCTTTGCGTTTAAAAATCAAACATTCGGAATTCTCTCAGAGGATAAAGAGGTAATTTTGTAGTGGGAGGAAATTTAATCGGCGATAATGGTGACTCGTCCTTGTGAACCATACCCAACTTCACTTATATAAAGGTTGGGGTCGTGAAGTTCGGCGATAATGTTTTGTACTGACTGTTTAGCGTCAAGTCTAGGACTCAAATCGATCGCACGAGTAAATACCTTTGGCCATTCCCATCTCAGAGTTTTGGTTAATCCAAATAAACCAGCGCCGATCGCACCGAAGTTGACTTTGTACTCTAAGCCGAAGGCTCCATCAAGATGAGCAACTGTGCAGAAACAACTACGTCCATGCTTTGCAGCTTCGTTGAGGGAGGGTTTGAGGTGTTTCGCCATCAAAAATACGTGCTTGACGATCGCCTTTTCTGATTCGTTATAAGAAATACTCCCGGTGTGATTTCCTACAAACATTGGATGGAGATGGATAAAGGCCCCAATCGCTCCGCAGTGAGATGCGATCGCTTGCAATTGTTGTTGAAGATGTTCTTCACTCAAGTTTGCTAAGGTGACGCGGGTTACTCCTGTGGGTAAGGGCGCTTGCTGGGCGATGAGCGATTGGGGGAAGCTGATAACTACTACTTTCCAGCCTTTCTCGATTAAGGATTCAGTTAATTTATAAGTGGTGAGGGAACCATCATCGGTGATTAAACTGATGTGTCCCTCTGGTAACGTGAAATCCAAATAATCGGGTTGTGCTAGGCTCCTGAGTTTGACGGGATGGCGCTGGATATTATGCTCTAATTCCGGTGGTTGCTGTTGGACAAACTCAGGTTCAGACTTTTTTTTTTCACCTCCAGCCAACTGCTGTAGGTAATCGACTATTTGACCGATGGTGCGAAGATCGCCGAGTTCTTCAATATTCGGTTTGGGTAAGTTGGGGTACATTTCTTGCATCGCCCCTAAGATTTCTACCCGTTTAATCGAGTCAATCCCTAAGTCGGCTTCCATGTCCATTTCCAGTTCCAGCATCTCGACTGGATAGCCGGTTTTATCGCTGGTGATGGCTAACAGGGTTTCACCTAAGTTTGCAAATTCATCACTTGTAGCGGCTTCTGGTTCTGGAGTGAATGCAACAACTACGCTTGGTTCCGGTGCAGTAACTACCTCAACTACTGGTGCAGTCTCTACTGGAAGCTCAGTTACTTGTGGTACTTCATGAACAGCAATTTCTACAGTAATACTTTTGGAAGCGTGAGATTGCAGATACTCGACAACTTGACCGATGGTGCGTTTTTCTGACAGTTCCTCTAAATTGGGTTTGGGTAAATTGGGGTACATTTCTTGTAGCGCCCCTAAGATTTCCACCCGTTTGATGGAGTCAATTCCTAAATCAGCCTCCATGTCCATGTCCATTTCCAGCATTTCGACTGGGTAGCCGGTCTTATCGCTGGTGATGGCTAAGAGGTTTTTATCCAAGTCAACAATATCGATGGTTGCGCCAGATACAGGTGCAGCAGTTGTAGGTGCTGGTTCTGGGGTGAATGCAACAACTTCCTCGGCTGGAGGTGCGCTAATTTTGACTACAACCTCGGCTTGAGGTTCTACAACTGGGATAGGTGGCGCGACTACAGGCTCTACTGTCTCAACAGTGGCGAAGTGGGGAGTTGGTAACGCGATCGCTCGTGTCTGTATTGGCTCTACAGGAGCCGGAACAGGTTCTTGGGTAATAGCTGCCGGTAAAGGCTGACTTTCTTCTATCTTGGTAGGTGCATCACTAACAGTTGTTTCTGCGGTGAACGGAGTGAAATTGCTGAGTTTCTCTGTAAGTTGAGTTACACCCTCACCAGAGATGATTTGCGAATATTCTTGCTGTATGAGTTGGAAAAAGCTCTTAGTATATTCCAACTGCTCTTGAAGATATTGCTCATGGATGCGTAGAGTTTCACCTTGTTGGGAATGAAACTGCATCATGCTACGCTCTAGGCTTTCCATGACAACAAGCTTCATTTTGGCAGTTTCGGCTGTTGACTTACTTTCGCTCAACAAAGAATTCTGCTGTTGCATCAGTTGGAAAAACGCTTTAGCATATTCCATTTGATGGTTGAGATAAGTACCGTGAACTTGTAAATTCTCGGCTTGATTTTCCTGGAACTGTGTCAGGAGATATTCTAAACTTGCTAAAAGTTGTTCGTAATTTGTAAGTTTTTCTGGTGTTGGTTGCATCTTAGATTCCTGGGCTGGTTGTGAAAGGGTCACAGGATTCATTTGTTGCTCTGTTTGGGTGACGATATTAGAACTCACACCGTTCATTGTTGCGGTGGATTTTTTATGTCCGTTAGTCTCGATCGCTGCGAGAGTTGGAGTTACACCTGGGCTGCTAAATAAAGGAACCGCATCAGGATATTCAGGAGTAGGTAATGTAACTTTATGCCCATCCTGCAAAGCGAGAGCGAAAGCATTTTTCGTTTTTTCGGATCTGTAGTTTATCCCGTTTAAACGGACATTTAATGTCTTCTTCGTCTCAATTGGCGGGATAGTTTGGGGAAGTTGGTAAGGATCGAGGTTATTCAAAGCCATACCTATCACCCGCAACTGCACAACTGCTTCTCGTAAAGAGCGATCGCTATTTTTTTGAGTACTGGGGTTCAAAGATACGGTAATATGTGGGCGATCGCCAAGGATATCTTTGACTAAGTTAGTGAGAATTCTTCTCGGCCCAAATTCTACAAAGCAAGTACCACCGGCTGCATAGATATTTTCAATTTCCTGCTTAAACAGCACTGAATTGGAAAGGTGCGTTTCGAGGATTTTTTGAATACCTTGGGGTTCTTTGGGATACTGCTTACTGGTAACGTTGCTGTAAACAGGGATTTTGGGACTTTGGAACTTGACAGACTTGGTAGCGATCGCAAATGATTTCTGAGCAAAGGCGATTAGCGGTGTATGGAACGCTGCTGAAACAGGTAACAATACAGCTGTATATCCTTTCTCGTGTAAAGCCTCTTTGATTCTCGCTATTTCTGCGGTCGGCCCAGCTAAGACAAATTGAGTCGGAGAATTTTGATTAGCGATCGCAACTTGGGGAAAATGTCTCAGCACTGCTTCCACTTTGCTGATGTCTTCTTTGACAGCCAGCATACTTCCCGCATCATGATCCGGGTCTTCGGGTGCAGCCATTGCTTGACCCCTAGCTTTCACTAAGAACAAGTAATCTTCGGTACTCAAAACCCCCGCAGCCCATAGTGCGGTTAGTTCACCAAAGCTATGCCCCGCAACAAAATCTGACTTAAATCCAGCTTGTTGCAGTATGCTGTACATCCCTGCACTCAACACCCCGATGGCTGGTTGAGCATATTCTGTGCGTTGCAAGGCAGCAATTTGGACATTTTTTTCTGCCTCTCCAAACACAGGATGAGGAAAAACGATTTCTGACAACGGCTGCAAATTATCTTTGAGCAACAGGCTATCCATATAACCATGAAGACGGCGCATCAAAGGAAAATTCATTACCAGTTCGCGTCCCATCTCCAAGTATTGCGAACCTTGTCCAGAAAATAGAGAGACAACTTTTCCGCCCAACTCCATACCAGAGGAGCGATAATAAATCCCTTGGGGATGCTCCCAAGATGCTGCTGTTCCTTTGTGTTTCAGCCACTCAATGCTAGTTTGCAGCAACTTGCAAGCTTCTTCCAGATTCTCAGCTACAAACCCAAATCTGGCAGCAGAAAGGGGAATTTGTTGTGATTTGCACTCATTGACTAATTGTGCGTAATGTGTAAGTGCATCTGGCGAGCGCAACTTACCTAAAATCTCTTCCGATTTGCTCAACAATTGATCTACTGTGGGAGCAAACAACAGCACTTCACTAGCATCACTATGTAAGCGGTAAGCGGCGTTTTGGTCGGCTTCATATTCTTCCAAAACGACGTGATAATTAGTTCCGCCAAATCCGAAGGAACTCACACCTGCGCGTCTTGGTGCTTCCCCTTCTGGACGAATCCAAGGTCTAGTTTCAGTATTCAAATAAAAGGATGAATTTTTAATGTTGAGTTTGGGGTTCGGCTCGGTAATGTTAATTGTGGGTGGTAATACTTTGTGATGTAAAGCCAAAGCAGTTTTAATCAAACTCGCCGCACCCGCAGCCGCTTTTGTGTGTCCGATTTGCGATTTTACACTACCCAAAGCTATGTGCTGCTTTTTGTCATCATGTACATCAAAGAAGTCTTTTAAAGAACCGAATTCTGTCGGATCTCCAGCCATTGTGCCAGTACCATGTGCTTCCATCAAACCAACAGTAGCGGGAGAGAAGCCGGCATCTTCATAAGCGCGTTCCAAAGCTTTAACTTGACCTTCTTTGCGAGGAGCATAAATGCTCTTATAACGCCCATCGCTGGAAGTACCAATACCTTTAATTACGGCATATATTTTATCGTTGTCTCGTTCAGCATCTTCTAACCGTTTGAGGACAATCATCCCGATACCTTCACCCAGCATCATCCCATCAGATTTGGCATCAAAAGGTTTGACATTTTCACTAGGAGAAACCGCCGGTGTTTTGCTGAACGAGATGTAAGCCATGATGGTGTTGTCGGTATCAACGCCACCAGTTAGCATCATGTCTGAACGATGTTCAACTAGTTCGCTAATTGCCATTTTCAAAGCACCAAAGGAACTAGCACAAGCAGCATCAACTACACAATTCATCCCGCCAAAATTTAGGCGATTGGCAATTCTACCCGCGACGACATTCGCTAACATTCCAGGAAAAGCGTTCTCATCCCACTTAACGTAAGCGCTTTTAATTTTATCAACGATTTTTTGGGTATCTTCATCAGATAAACCACTGCTTTTGAGCGCTTTTTCCCAAATCGGATATTCCAATCTAGCAGAAAGTGGCATTCCTAATTGCTTGGCCATCGCCACGCCTAAGATTACCCCAACCATTTCGCGGTTAAAATCACGTTTTTCGCCATAACCTGCATCTTCCATCGCCTCTTTCGCAACCACTAAACTTAATAGTTGCGATACATCTGTGACTTCCAAAATGCTAGGTGGTATGCCGAATTCCATCGGGTTAAAATCTACTTCTGGAAGAAATCCACCTCTTTTACAATAGGTTTTATCTTCAGTAGTTCTAGGATTTGGATCGTAATAATCTTCGACGCTCCAGTGAGTGGAAGGAACATCAGTAATACAATCAATTTTGTTTACTATATTTTGCCAGTATTCCCGCAAATTTCTGGCTTGAGGCAATAGAGAAGCCATCCCAACAATGGCGATAGGATTGTGTTGTAATTGTCTGTTAATTCTGTTAATTGACACTGATTTATCTGATTTATCTGACTTCATGTTTTTTTCCTCTATAGACCTCATCACAGCCTTCTCACAATTATTGATAAGGCTTTCTAACTCCGCTAAGGCAGTATCAATCGAATAAGCAGACATAGGGCATAGTTAGTACTGTGGATTGTGTAGCTACAGTAATTCTGTTGCCTACTAATTAATGAAAAACTCTCGTTTTGTAAGCAGTTAGCTATCTTATTTTTGCTAAATGCTTGTCTTGAAATCGACACCACACGATACATACTGCCGGGATAAAGCCTTATGTTTCCAGGCGACTTTGGCACACTGCGTAGGCGTAGCCCGTCGTAGACATCGCGAAAAAATCTTATCCAACGTTAGACTCTTTATGTTGTGGCAATAGGTCGATGACGTTGTTAAAACTGGTAAAATAGTCTTGGAGTGTAATACCTGCTTGACCAGTGAATTCAATGCATTTGTAATAGTAGAGATTTTGAGCAATGCTATCCCACTGGAACGATGACAGCTGACGAGTAGCTAAAGGAACAGAAACGCTTTTCTCACCCGAAACTTTTTGATTCTCTAGCCTAACCACAGCAACATAGCTGTTATTAATGACAACGTTCTGTATCTCGATCAATGTCATAGCCAGTTTCAACGTCCAGGATAATATATTTTATGGGATTTGACCCAGGAAAGTTGACAAGTTCGTTACAGAAAAGACACCACCTTTTATCCGAGTTTATGCAAGTTTAGAAGTAATTAAACGATCATAATGTGATGGATAAACAGTTAATTTTAGTTATTTTTAATTTTTAAATTCTAATTAAATAACTAGTTTGCTTAACTGCTTTTAAGCATTGAATTAATAAAAACAATAACACACTTTACATAAACTAAATCATTCCTTTAAAGTTATTTTATAAATAAGCTTGCAATATTACTTATATCAATTTTGAATAAAATTCTGCATCCAAGTATAATTTATGACGATATAAATGTGTGAGATATTTTGTTATCTACGGGTTAGCCAAAAATTTGTACTGAATTAACTTAACAATGCAAATCTGTTGTCTAGTAAATAACAATTCTATGAATACATAGATAAATTGAATAACCATAAGTATGTTTTTTCAGAGAAACATCATAATTGAGCCAAAGTTTCGGGTTATTTTTCAATATAAGTCAAGTTAAGACGCAAAGCGGTTATTTATAAAGCAAATGTTAATTTTTAGTATGTTACTTGATAAACATTCTTTGGGGAGCTGCGCCAAATCTCTTAATTTCTTATTTCTTGGCGTACTTGGCGGTTCGTTATTGCACTATAGGTGCATATTCATACAGAATTGGTATAAAGCACCAAATGTATTGCTTCACGCCTTTAATTACTATGAACAAAGCTGATAAGAATGTCTAATACTACACAACCTTGCTGATAATAATCTGTTAGTAATATCAAATCTGCTTAATAACGAACTATCTTTTGGTATTCAATTAGCAAACGAGCGATTAGTAATGAGTAAATTTCTTCAGTCTCTAATCTGACTGTAATGAAATATTTTAGTGAGAGAATCAGGACTTATGCAAAGCTAATTAGTTGACAAAATTAAATTTTTGTGCAATTGTTAATAACAAGTTTATCCGAACTTTGAGAGCATTTTTATTAGCGCTTCATTGTTCTTGAAAGTTAAGTTTTCTGGTTAGCCCTATTGTATTTTACGCTACGGGATTAGATGTCAAATTAGGATATAACTTAGGAAGCTTTGAAGTAACACCACCATTAATTTTCACGCCACAATAGTGAGTTTGGGCGGCAAAAGCGTACAACAATTCATATAAAACCAATTTAGACCCATCCACTTTATTAAGGTAGAAACCTTAGAGGAAAAGCCCTCTTGGTAATTTGCGGATGAGTCTATATCTAAGCGATTAAATATAACCAGGCTATCCCCTAGAAAACAGAATTGGAATGAAAAGATGGCAGTAAATAAAGAAAGCCGATTATTCACAAAACCCGTAGGGCGATCGCAAGTAATTTTAGCAGCTTCTCTCACCTTGGCGGCCGGATTAATAGCTTTTTATAGTTTGATACCGTTTTGGTCTAAATCTAAAGTTGTGACACCGCAAGCAAATCCTCCAAAAGCAGTCGCTCCTGCAAAACTTGCTGTGACAGCCTTGGGACGTTTAGAACCAGAAGGCGAAGTTACTTCTTTGACTGCTCCCGCTTCCAATAACGGGGTGCGAGTAGACAGACTGTTGGTAAAAGAAGGCGATACGGTTAAAACAGGGCAAGTACTGGCGTATCTAGAAAATTATGGTCGTTCTAGAACCGCATTGCAACAGGCTTTAGACCAACTGCAAGTTGCCAAAGCTAAACTAGCGCAGGTGAAATCTGGAGCAAAAACCGGAGATATCGAAGCTCAAAAGGCCGCGATCGCCCGTTTAGAGCCACAATATAAAGGAGACGTTGCTACACAACAGGCGACAATCGACCGTATCCAGGCAGAAGTAGACAATGCTCAAGCCGAGAATAATCGCTATCAGCAATTATATAGACAAGGTGCGATCGCGGCTTCTGTAGCAGATAGCAAAGCTTTGCAACTAAAGACTACACAACAGCAGTTAGCAGAAGCCCAAGCCACTCTCAAGCGAACTCAAGACACATACCAAGAACAACGCAAGCAAGCACAAGCGCAACTCACCAGTATTAGTGAAGTGCGTAGTGTAGATGTTCAAGTAGCACAAACCGAAGTCAACAGTGCAACAACTTCTGTTCAACAAGCAAAAGCCGACTTGGATTTAAGTTATATCAAATCTCCCATAAATGGCAAAATTTTGAAAATTCATGCCAAAACTGGAGAAGTAATCAGCACCAGCAGAGGATTTGCTGAGATAGGTAAGACATCTCAAATGTATGTGATTGCAGAGGTGTATCAAACCGATGTTCAAAAAGTGCGTGTAGGACAAAAAGCTACAATTACCAGCACTGCATTTACTGGAACAATAAAAGGAACTGTAAAAGAGATTGGTTGGCAAGTTGACAAGCAAAACATCTTCAGCCTAAATCCTGGCTCAGATACAGACCGCAGAATAATTGAAGTGAAAATCTCCATCGATAGTCCCGCAGATAGTGAAAAGGTTGCTCGTTTAACCAATTTACAAGTGGATGTCGCCATTCATATTTAGTCATTGGGCATGGGGCATGGAGCATAGGGCATTGGTCATTCACAAATGACAAATGACCATTGTACAGACGCGATTAATCGCGTCTCTGACAAATGACAAATGACAAATAAATCCATGAATTTCAAAATTCCTTTAGGATGGCTACAGCTAGCCCAGCAAAAAATTCGTTTACTAGTAGCTGTAGCTGGGATTGGTTTTATTGTGCTGCTAATGTTTGTGCAACTTGGTTTTCAAGATGCCCTCTATTCAAGTGCAACCGCAGTGCATCAGAATCTCAAAGGAGATTTATTTTTAGTTAGTTCTCAATATAAATCTTTGACCTCAAATCAAAGTTTTTCGCGGACTCGTTTGTACCAATCTCTGGCTTTTGATGGCGTAGAGTCAGTTAGCCCCATGTATTTGCAATTTGCAAAACTAAAAAATCCGGCAACTGGTGAGAAATATTCAATATACGTTATTGGTTTCGATCCAGGTAGACCTGTGATGAACATCCCAGAAATTGAGAAAAATTTAGATAAACTGAAAATTCCCGATGTCGTGCTTTTTGACCGGAGTTCTCGCCCAGAGTTTGGCCCAATAGCTAAAAAATTTGATGCGGGAGATACTGCACAGACAATTGAAATATTTCCGTTCAATTCATTAATTGGCTATAGAGTCAGAATTGGTGGCTTATTCAGCTTAGGGCCTTCCTTTGGGGTAGACGGTAATTTACTTGTCAGTGACTCAACTTTCTTGAGGATAAATCCTAATACTCGTCCGGCAGATATGATAGATATCGGTTTGATTTCCCTCAAACCTGGTACTGATGCAGAAGCAGTATTGAAAAATCTGCAAGCAACTTTGCCTAATGATGTCCAAGTTTTTACACGCCAAGGCTTTATTGATTTTGAGAAAAAATATTGGGCTGTCAGAACACCCATTGGTTTTATTCTTAACTTGATGTTGACAATGGCTGCGGTTGTTGGTGTAGTTATTGTTTATCAAATTCTTTACAGCAATATTGCTACACAGTTCGTTGCTTACGCTACTTTAAAAGCTATAGGTTATGCCAATAAATATTTATTAAATGTGGTGTTTCAGCAAGCTTTAATTTTGGCAATATTAGGTTACATTCCAGGATTTCTTACTTCCATATTGATATATAGTTTTGCAGCAGAAGCAACTAAATTACCAATATTGATGACCATTAATAATGCACTACTTGTCTTAACTTCAACTATTTTGATGTGTATAGCATCAGGAGCGCTTGCTATCAATAAACTCCGCTCCGCAGATCCAGGAGATATTTTCTAACTATTTATCACAGCAAAATAATCAAATTATTTTGCCTTGATATAGGCTCATAACTAAGCATTGGTGCAGAGTCTACACAAAAAAATTGCTCTTTATACCCATTTTAGATTTTAGATTAAAAGTTATTATCAAAATTAAAATTCGGTATAACTTTGAAATCTTTTATCTAACAACTCAAATTCACCTATTTAACCATAAGTTCAAATTTATGAATCTCAAAAACAAAACCCTGCTAATCACTGGGATTGATCAACTTGTCGGTTTGCGTACAGCAGAGTTAGCTATAGCGCAAGGAATGAATGTTCGTGGACTGCAAAGTTCTACAGAACAGAACAAACAATTACAGAATTTAGGTATTGAAGTAATTATTGGTAGTATTACCGATTCTGCTATTGCTCAAAAAGCTTGCCAGGGAGTAGATATCGTTTTACATACAGAGCAAATTGCCGAAGAAGCTGGCGCAATTAACCATTTTCGTGATGTTAATGTTGGCGGTACTGTCAACATAGCTAAAGCCGCTAAACAAGCTGGTGTCAAAACATTTGTGCATCTATCCAGTGTGATGGTTTACGGTTTCAACTATCCTAATGGTATTACAGAATCCGGGCCACTCTCTGGCGAAAATAATCCATACTGTCAAACGAAAATAGAGGCTGAACAAGCACTATTAGAACTCAATAATTCTCCAGATTTTGGCGTTATCATTATTCGAGCCGGAGATGTTTTCGGTCCAGGAAGTATTCCCTGGATAGTTAGACCAATTCTGATGATGCGTCAAAAATTATTTGCCTATGCCAATGATGGTAAAGGAGTAATCAATCATGTATATATAGATAACTTGATTGATGGTATTTTTCTTTCCATAGAAAAAGAAACCTTTGGTGAAATATTTAATATCACCGACGGACAAGAAACTTCCTGGAAAGAGTACTTTATGCGTTTAGCAGCAATCGAAGGTTTATCAGCACCGCTTTCATTACCGAAAGATGAAATCAAGTTGTTTCTAAAGCTACGCGTTCAAGGACAAAAACTTTTCCGGAAAAAAGTTGATATTTTACCAGAGTCTATAGATTTTATGACTCGTCCCTATGCTTGTTCAATTGCCAAAGCAGAAAGCCTGTTAAATTATAAACCAACAATTGACCTAGAATCAGGAATGCAGCGAACACATGAATGGCTGCAAAAAACAGATATTCAAAGCTTGATGAAATAGTCTTTTGGGAGTAGGGATAATTAGAATAGTAGGTGGCTTTAGGGTTTAAACCTAACATTTTAAGTATGTCATGCTACTACTAAACTTTTAATTTTTACTTTTGGATTATTACGTTGCATCTGCCTAACAATTATCTGTAATTAGGCATCAAATAATCCACAGGTTTTTAGAATAGTTGTTTTCTATGAGTAGCAATCAGCCACGATTGAGCATCGGTTTACCTGTATATAATGGTGAAAAATTTATCAAAGAAGCTATAGATTCACTCTTGGCTCAGACCTTTGAAGATTTTGAGCTAATTATTTCAGATAATGCATCTACAGATAAAACTGAAGAAATCTGTAGAGCTTATGCCGAGCAAGACCAACGTATTTGTTACTACCGCAATGACAATAATATCGGTTGCGCCCGTAACTTCAATCAAGTTTTTAAATTGTCTTCCGGTAAGTACTTTAAGTGGGCAGCCTATGATGATCTACATGCTCCAGATTTTATCAAGAAGTGTGTTAATGTGCTTGACCAAGATCCTACTATAATCTTGTGTCATTCTCAGACATATTTCATTGATGAAAAGGGGAGTTTTCTTCAAAACTATGATATAAAACTCAAGGCAGATGCACTAAAACCACACGAGCGTTTTCACGAATTGCTGACGAAGCATTTATGTTATCAATGTTACGGTGTAATTCGCGCCAGCGCCCTGAGAATGACACCGCCTATGGGTGGTTATGGTAATGCGGATGGAATTTTCTTGTTAAGACTTGGTATGCTCGGTAGATTTTATGAAATTCCTGAATACCTATTTTTTGCCAGAAGCCATCCGCAACAATCAATGAGTATGTATTTCCCTAATTATTTGTTGTTTACTAACAACATAAAAAAACAATCATTGAATTTGCTGCCTGATTTTTATGCCTATGCAGTGTGGTTTGATTCAGCAAAAAAAGGACAAATTTTATTGCCACATTGGAGAATATTCTGGGAGTATCTACTCTCTATATGGCGTAGTCGCTTGAGTTTTTATGAGCAGCTGTGTTGTTATAGAAGTTTACATCAGCAGTTAAAAGGAACAGAATATCTTTTGCTGAAAGATTTGCTAATGCTGGTGCTAAAACTTTGGCAAGGTTGGCAAGCAGCATCAATTAAAAAACAGCCAGTCAGACTTTAAACGAATCACTTCATAAAAATAAGCTGGTAAAAACGGCTTTTTTTCAACCAACGAATCACCTATTATTCACTACAAAACTATGTTGAAACTATCTCAAGTTTGTTATGTTTTGCTTGCTACTTTAGTGAGCTTCAGCTTTGCTAAAACAGTGAATGCAGAGCAAACTGCAACACTAAATGTCGTGGTAAATGGAATACATCACCAAAAAGGTGAGATTTGCTTCAGAGTTTACGCAAGTGAACAAGGATTCCCAATGAGTAATTCTAGCGGATCTCAAAGTGGCTGCGCTAAGATTACTGGCAATTCTGTAAAAAAACAATTTTCCGGTCTGAAGCCTGGAACTTATGCTGTTGCCGTAGTTGACGATCAAAATGGCGATCGCAAACTCAATAAAGACTTTTTCGGTATTCCCAAAGAAGGTTTTGGGATTTCCAAAAATCCAACTGTGTCTATACAAACAGGTGCACCAAAGTTTCGTGATGCCAGCTTTGTTGTAAACAAAAATACAACAGTCAACATCATCATGAAATATTCGCTGGATTCGTAAAGGAGTGGGGAGTGGGGAGTGGGGAGTAGGGAGCAGGGGAAGAATAACTATTAATTATTGACCAATTCCCCATGCCCAATGCCCAATGCCCAATGCCCAATTCCCCATGCCCAATCCCCAATCCCTTATTCTGTCGGAGACTAAAAATTTAATGGAAGATTTGGCGATATTTCTATCTAAGTCTTTGACGGGTTGGTTGATTATTCAGGTATGTTTAACGCTTGTCTTTATATGGTATCTGCGCTCATCTAAAAAAAAATTATTACCAGATGAGCAGTTACCCAAAACAGCAGTGATTCTTTGCCTACGCGGAGCCGATCCGTTTTTGCCTAGATGTTTGCGATCGCTCCTAAACCAAAACTATCCACAATATGATTTAAAATTGATTGTTGATAGTCACGAAGACCCCGCTTGGAAAATTGCCAGTGAAACTATCACAGAGCAAGAAGCGACCAACGTTCAAATCAGCCCTTTGAGAATAGTACGCAATAATTGTAGTCTTAAATGCAGTTCTTTAATCCAAGCTGTGCGTGAGTTGGATGATTCCTACAAAGTGGTTGCTTTAGTAGATGCTGATACTATAGTCCATGTGAATTGGCTGCGAGAATTAGTCAGTCCTTTAAACGATGCCAAAGTAGGGGCAACAACAGGTTATCGTTGGTATGTACCTACAGGTAAGTATTGGGGATCTTTGGTGCGCTACGCCGGCAATGTAGCCACAGTTGTGCAAATGTTTCTCTTCCAAATTCCTTGGGGTGGGACTTTGGCTGTGAAAACAGAAGTGCTTCGCCAAACAGAACTGCTTGATAAGTGGGGACAAGCTTTAGGCGAAGATTTTATGATGCACGATATCCTGAAAAAACAGGGGTTGAAGGTAAAGTTTGTGCCTTCGCTGCTGATTGTAAATCGTGAAGAGACTAATTTATTCAACTTAATAGACTACCTCAAGCGCCTCCTACTTTATTCTCGACTGTATCACCCACGTTGGTTAGCTTTAATTAGTGAAGCTGTTTCTAGCATTTTGTTTCCTACTGCACTGATCATTTTAGTTCTTGAGTCGTTGTTAGAGGCAAAATGGGAAGCTGCGACTCTCTTCTTAGGCTGCTATGGTGTTTATACTATAGGGTTACTCTTGATAATGCTCGTGTTGGAATTAGAGATACAGCGAGTGGTTCGCTCTAATGACCAGGCGATCGCAAAATTATCAGCTGCTACAATCATCAAAATGTTAATTGCGATTCCGTTGACACAGTGGGTTTATGGGTTAGCGATGCTATCATCCCTCTGGGTTTCAACAGTTACTTGGCGCGGTGTTTCCTATCGGGTTCAAGGGCCTTGGAATGTCCGACTAATCGAATATCGCCCTTATCAATGGTTAGATCAGCCTATTGATAGCAAGGTTTCTCTTTGAATTAAATCGCTAAATATGAACTAGGGCATGAAAGTTATTACACTAAACATTCCCTAGTCTTCAAGTTGTATTATCTTATATTTAGTAGAACTAGATTAGCTATAAACCTTGTCAAAATACACCTTTTGGCTTGTCAATTACCAAAATATATTTGTTTAATGGCAAGGGTTTAGACAAATATATTAAGGGGAATTTTGGCTTATTATTTTGGAGATTTTGATAGTTTCTAATCCAAGTTTATAAACATCCTCCTCACAATCTAAAACTTCGGCTATTTGAAAAATTGTAAATCCTTAGTCTAACTGTATTAGTGGGAATTTCTAAGCCAAACAATCAGGATGTTCATGAAGCATTTTCTGCGTAAATTCTAAATTCAAAACCAGCATTTTCGTGAAATATTCCTTTTTTTATGACTAAGAAACCACTTCGGATTGCACTGTTTACAGGATTGTATGCTCCTTTCTTAACTGGAGTTTCCGTCGCAGTCCACCAACGGGTTCGTTGGTTGCTAGAGCAGGGACATGAGGTTTTTTTAATCCATCCGCAAATCAACGATCGCTATCCCAAGAATGTTGGCGATCGCCCCATGCCTGGTTTAAATGAAATTCAGTCTTTCCCCAACTTCTCTACTTACGCATTCCCCACACAACCACTGTTATTTTACAAGTCTCTACCTCAACCGTTGAACTATCGGCATTGGAGCGATACCAAGTTGCTGGAGAAATTTCAGCCGGATATTATCATAGTTGAAGAAGCTGCACAAATGAGAGGTTTATACTCATTTTTCTTGCAAGGTTATGGTCGCCCGATTGGTACAGAATACGCAAGACGTACAGGTACACCAACAATATCACTCTTCCATACAGATATTGTTGCATATATCAAATATTACTTTGGGGATAAATTCTTTAACTTTGTTCGTCCTATCATTCCCGCTTTAGTCAAGCAATTTAGTGAGTCTTATGACTACAATTACTTTTCTTCTAAAGAACAACTCACTAAATACGAAGAACTAAAATGCCAACGTGCCGAATACGTCCCTTATCAAGGCATCGATTGCGAAAAATTTCACCCGCGAAATATTTGTTATAACCCAATTCCTAACGACAACCGACCAACTCTCTTGTTTGTCGGACGCATCACCCCAGAAAAGAATGTCAACCAACTACTTGATATATTTCCGCTCATCACTGCCAAAATCCCTGATGTTCATCTGGTGATTGTTGGTAGTGGCCCGCTAGATGAAGAAATTCGTCAGCGTGCCCAAAAGTTTAGATCGGGTATTACTGTATGGGGCGAGTCTCATGGTACAGAACTTTTAGGTTGGTTTGCCAGAGCCGATGTCTTTGTCAATCCTTCCATTACGGAAAACTTCTGCACTACAAATAATGAAGCGCTAGCCTCTGGAACCCCTCTGGTTGCAGTTATTGCACCCTCAACTTCAGAACAGGTATCTCCTGGACGTAACGGCTTTCTTGCCCAACCCAACAATCCCACAGATTTTGCCCAAAAGGTGATTGCGATTTTAGAAAATCCCGAATTGAAAGCAGATATGACTCGGAACGCTCGCCCCTCCATACTTGACTTTGATTGGTCGGCATGTATGCAAAAATTTGAAGAGAAACTTTATCAAATCGTTGAAAGATCACAGAAGGTGATAGGTACAGACAGTATCAGACGATAACGTTGAAGAATGCAGGGGCTTCAGTTTGACAAAGCCTGTTAGTTCAAGGGTGCGATCGTAAACTGCGTAATAATATCATGTCCGCGTAATTCGTACTAGCTCCTCTTAATCTTTTCCTCGCATGTGGAGAGGGGAGACAAAGCATAGCTTTGGCAGGGTGGGGTTCTTCCGGTTTAATAAGCAATCAAGCCGACATAAAACAAAGCCTGCTTATGCAGGCTTTGTTTTAGATAACCCCAGATTAAAGCTCTGTGGCCGCTTTCATATTTTTGCAGGAAATTGAACAAAAATGTTGAGCGCAGTCCCTACCTAAACTTCGTTATAGGTAGGGTTAGGGAAACCAGTATAAAATGCTCCCGCAACGATTCATTCTGGTTTCTCTTGGTTGTGCACATATTCTATAAGTTTATCCAGTGGTGCTTGTGCGCCAACACTAATTAACGCATAAGAACCAGACCAAAACTGAGGTTTTTCTGCCCAATAAAACTTTTTTAGATGTTGAGAAAATTCAGAGCGTAACTTCCGAGAAGTTACAGTTTTTATATTATTTACTAATTTAGATAAGTCAACACTGGGATGAGTCTCAATCAACAGATGCAGATGATCTGCTTCTCCACCAAACTCAATTAACTCACATTCCCATTTAAACAGTAATTCATTGATGATTGATTTCATCCTGGTGAGTATTTCCGCCGTTAAAGATTTGCGACGGAATTTAGTTACCAGAACTAAATGATAGATGAGTCTAAAAGCACTGTTAGAACGGGTTTTTAGCTTGATATCATTATCCATAACTAATTCAATAACTATATTGACAATTAAACAGGAGCTTGGTAGTATATCTTTGTCAAGGTCGAGACAAAGCCAATGAGTAAAGCAAGAACTAAAAAGAAACCCATACAGGAAGTTAGAACCGATGTTTGGGAGTTAGTAGCGGATAAAGAGCAAAAACGCCAAATGGTTTTAACAGTAGAGGTATATCAATACGGTTCGGATAAGCATTTTTCACTTTCCTTGTGGTCTGGGGAAAGGGTAAGGGGTAAAGGGTAAAGGATGTATTGAAAACCAATACCTTTTCCCTTTGCCCTTTAACCGAACCGTATTGGACTAACTGCAACGTGCAAAACTTATCCTGCTTTATATAAAGGTCAGCAGGTAAAGTATGGTTTAAATTATCAAACTGTTGATATGAAAGTGTGGAGTGGAACTGATTGGGTATGGCTTAACAATATTCAAGTCAAAAGGCATGGTTGATCTCGTCATCTAATTGATGGTAATCAGATACAATCACCTGCTCTAGTTGTTAGCAAAAACAAAAGTCAACTTTCTATGCCCGTTCAAATTAAGAAGGTTGATACAGAAGACTCTGATTTTGTATGCAGTGTTGATATGGGCATTAACAATGCTGCTACAGTCTCAATTGTTGGTAAAAACGGTACTGTAAAGGCAAGGAAGTTCATTAACCCTGCCAGAGACATAGACCGCAGAAATCAACGTAGAATGATGATTAGGAAGAAATCATCACAAACAGCTAATCTAACAAAACGAAAACTACCTACTGGTTTTTGCAAAGGACTTTACCGCAAGTCAGCCAACATCAATTTAGAAATATCTCGTAAGGTTATGAGAGACATTGTGGAGTTTGCGAAAACTCACAATGTTAAAGTAATTGTGTTTGAGAATTTATCTGGATGGAAAGCTAAGGCAGGTAGAAAGGGTTCTCTGCAAAAGCAAAAATTCCATCTTTGGTGTCACTGTAAAATAGTTGAGTTGACACAACAAAGATGGAATGAATTGGGAGGTAAAATAATTTTTATTAACCCTAAATACACCAGTGCTTACGCTTTTGATGGAAGTGGTAAGGTTAGAAGGAGTAAGATTAAAACAATTCGCAATTCGCAATTCGCAATTCGCAATTACGTTTTGTAACGGGGATTTAGACCCCGCCACAAAACTTGCGGCTTGTTAGAAGCCGGGGACTTCAACCCGCCGAAGTTTGTTAATTACTCTTTGGCTGTATTTAAAAATGATAAGCAGTACAACGCTGATCTCTCTGCTTCTTACAATATTGGTGCTAGATACTGGTACTCGTTAATTGTAGGAGATAAGCACTTTTCTAGAGTGTTCGTAGGCAAAAGTTCCAACGACACACTGAGAACGCCAGTAACTCTGGATACGCTGAGAAATCTTAGGGTTTCCTAGCGAAAGAATCCCCAACTATATTGCAAGCAATTAGTTGGGGTGCGTTCAAGAACTAATTTTAATCAACTGCTTTCTTCACTGCATTGCCTGCATCTTCAGCTGCATTCTGGGTATTTCCCTTAAGATTTTCAATTCCTCGCTGAGTTCCCTTAACAACACCTTTGCGAACTTCTTCAGCTGAACTGCCGACATCTTCACCCAGGTTCTTCACTCTTTCACCCAAGGGTGTACCTTCCTTGAAATTGCGGATATATTCCCCTGGACTTTCAACCCCTTTCTCATCAATCCTCTTTTCAGCATTTCTTGCAAACGCATCAGCTTTGTCACTCGCTGCCTTTTCATCTGATTTCGCTCTGGGATCTACATCACTAAAGTTATTTATCCCACCCTCAGGAGAAGAGAGAGGATAATCTTTTGTGGGATCATATCGTTTGGTATAACCTGGTTGATTATCAGGCTGTGGTGGTTGTGTTGCTACTCCTGGATCACCACAAGCTTGTGTCAGAAATAAGAATATTCCTGCAAACAAAACAGTTAAAACTTTCAAGGGACGAATGCTTTTGAGCCAATTCATTGCTTTCTTCATACTTCTACACCTTGCATTTTTGTGACTAACTTAAACTTCAACCAAGAAGGCATTTGGATTTAATTTTACATCCAAGGCATTCAGAAAAAATAAGAGTTTTATCTGCCTACTGCTGGATTTCTTTGTAATTCAGGTCTAGCAGCAGCTTCATCCCCCTTATCTTTCAAAAAGCTGGAAGCTTCTTCAACATTCTCTTTTACAGTCTCAATCCGATCTTGAATCCGATTTCCTACCTTTGGTTCATCCTGAATCAAACCACCTGGTTCAGCTTCTCGGAAATCTTTATCTGTGATAATTGGTAGTTCTGCTTCTTTCTCGATTCGACCTGCTGGTGTCTCAGCACCAGGATAAAGTATCTTTGATTCTCTATCTGTTGTAGCAATCAACAATTCCGAACTTGGTTGTAAGCTAGCTTGGTCGCGTCCCTTATTGGCTTTTGGGTTTGCTATTTTCGGATCGGTAGACAATCTGTTGTTGGTATAGTTGTCTCCACCATTTTTATAAGGATTGTTTGCTCCACCAGCTTGTACAGCAGGATTTTGTGGATTTGCACCTTGAGCATTTGCCCCACTACAAGCAGTGCTAACTATCAACAATAGTCCAGCTAAAAAGATAGTTACTATCTGGCGCAATCTTATTTTTTTCAAGAATAGTCTCACAGCGTTCACGTAGTCCTCCTTACCAAAATATTAATAAGTTAAGAGTTTGCTGAATCTTTGGAGTGGTCAGCAAGTTATTGTGCTTGTCTTGGTTTGCTCATTCGACAACCTCTTTTAAGGATATGAATAATAAAATGCGCTTTACCTCTAGCGCAGGCTACATTTTAACTACTACAAAAATAATATTTTTATCTAACTCTAGAGAGATATAAAATAAAGTAATGTGAGTTTCGTAAAAAGAACTACATCAACCTGTTTGATACTTCAAAAGCTTTGAAGGTTTCAGTCCCCTGCTTCATCAAGCAGCGCGTTTTGTGTCGCAGTCTAAATCCCCGTTACAAAACGTAATTGCGAATTACGAATTGCGTTAGCGTAGCGGGGCAAAGCCCATTGCGAATTGGTTTAATAGGCCGTTAATGTACTGTAATAATTGAGCCATTGGCCCCTTGTTGCTCTAACCGTTAAATTACTAAATTCATGAAGCAATTTTTACGTTGGATAATTTTGGGCGGAACGCTGTTTTTTTTAGCGAAAGCTTTGAAGGATAATTGGATTGGAGTAACTGCTATCCGCATTGATGGGGTAGGATGGGCAATTATAGCGATCGCTACAGGCGTTACTTTACTAGCACATACTTGGGCAGGCTGGATTTGGACTTGGATTTTGCAAGAATTAAATCAACCTGTATCGCCTCCTGAGTTCATCCAGGTTTATTTAAAAACGAACATAGCTAAGTATTTACCAGGTAATATCTGGCATTACTACGGGCGAATTGTAGCCGCCAAAAATGCCAATGTTTCTACTGGTGTAGCCACCTTAAGCGTTTTGCTAGAACCCCTACTCATGCTAACGGCTGCTTTAATTATCATTGTTTTATGCAGTAGCCAATTTGCAGCAGTTAATAGTACTTTTGTTCTGCAAATACTACAATTACTGAGTTTAGCTATAGTTCTTTGTGCGATTCATCCTTGGTTTTTAAACCCAGTTATTCGCTTTTTGTACAAATTGAAAGCTAAAAAATCTGCTACTACCACTGAGTCAACTGTTCCCTTCAGTCTTAAAAGCTATCCTCTACGACCTTTGTTAGGAGAATTAGGCTTTATGATACTACGCGCCACTGGGTTTATATTAACTATGTTCGCTCTAGGTTCGTTGAATGTGAATCAACTTCCTTTATTATTAGGAGCTTTTAGCGGCGCTTGGTTGTTGGGACTTGTGATTCCGGGTGCGCCTGGTGGGTTAGGTGTGTTTGAAGCGACTGCGTATGAACTTTTACGACACCATTTTCCATCTGCCTTAGTATTTAGTGCGATCGCTCTATATCGCCTCATTAGTATTCTAGCTGAAACTGCGGGTGCTGCTTTGGCTTGCTTAGACGAACGCCTTGCTAAATCATGAATCAGACAACACTCATTTTTGTCTATCCACCTTCATCTGTGAAAACACCCGATAAGCATCCAGATTTAATTGCGGATTAATGCTTTCGTCTTCTTCCATCTTAATCAAGTTGTATTCTACATTTTCTGCGTAAATTGCAAACGTTATATTAAAAATTTCCATAAAATTGATTACCCACTTACACTCATCTTCAGGATATTTTTCGTAATAACGAATCAAATGAGCAATTTTTATTTCTAAATGCCTACGGCAATTTCTAGAAATCAAAATAGTCTTTAAGAGTATAATTACCAATGTTAAAGAGTGACCTTGAGTAAGTAGTGATACAAATAATAATGAAGGTTCTTTGCCGTTTTCTGTTGTAAAAAAATCAATCACTCGATTACAAGCTCTTAAAAACAATTCTTTAGTGATAATTTCTTGATTACAATCTTTCTTCCATAAAGATAAAATTTCAGCAAACTGCTGCCGCAAAGTCTTAACTAATTCTTGATTGTCTACAGAAAAAAATAGATACTTTTCTATACTTGTTTTAAATTGCTCAAGGGTTTGCCCTTGAGTTTGCTTGATAAATATATTGGCAATATTTTCATGGCTAAACGCACCCTTTTTTAAAACAATAGCTTTTATTAAACGCAGAACATTATCTCCCAAGACACTAGGATTTTTGTAGCGTGCTGTGCTTGAGACGGCAGATTGAGAACGAGCGATATACATTGCCAGTTCAAACTTATATTTGTCTTTTATCTGTCTATAAAGCTTTTTGGCAGCCTCTTGTTGCTCTCTTGGATTATTCTCGTTAACAGATTGAGCAACTAAGAAATAGGAAGTGTAGCGATTAGCCCAATGACCTTTATGTAATTCGTCATGTTTAGCAGCAAATAGTTTTATTTCTTGATAGTCTTTGCTATCTATAAAGTTATCTAGCCAGGTTTTACAGGTATTTAATCCTGGCAAATAGTGAGCTTTTACTTTTAAATTTTTAAGATCAAATAAATTAACTAAATTTTGGATGTATTTATCTTTTCTATTAGTTTTCCAAGTATTAATTATTATATATATACACCGCTTAAGTGTATTACGAAAATCCTGTTCTTTGTCATTTAAAAAATCTTGTATATCTCAGGTACAGAATGTGAATATTCTAAATCAAGACCGTCTATGAAAAAAGCTTTGAATTCGCACAAAACTTCATCTGGTGACATTGTATTGACAACTCTTATGAAGAAGCTATAAACCTCTTCTTGTGCAATTTGTACATTTACTTGTCTAGAGTTAGACGTAATACAATGCGGATATTCCTGACTAATTGATAAACTATTAGCGGTCATTCCAGTTACCAGGATCAAAAGGTTTCCTGTTCATATTATTACCAGCTTAACCTTGGTAGACAACAGTATCAATCTATTCTTCAGAGATTCAGTAATCTTTTTACACAAATTTGATAAACTCCGGCTATAGATAAAGGATTAAACAATTTATGTTTAATCCTTTATCAAATACTCCAGTGGAATTGCTTACTTTTATAACGATTTTCTTCTGAATAAACTACACGGCACATGATTTTTAGGTTAAGTTGACACCAATGGGCGTTACCGTGTTCATTTATCATTATGCAAAAAGACTCCTTTGACATACTCACCGACGTTGAACGTCGGGGAAACACTTGACAGTTCACAGTAACTTGCAGTCCGTTACAGTCTTACAGTCACTCCCCGTCCGTTTAAGGTCGTGCCGATGCCCCATGCCGACCATTTCTATATTTCTGGAAGCGTTTTCATCTCTTTCTTGCTCAGTATTGCAACTCAAGCAAAGTATTGAGCGAATAGAAAGGTCGATTTTACCCCAGCGATACCCACAGCAAGAGCAGGTTTGGCTAGTGGGTTCCCATCTGTTAATTACCCTGAAATCTCGACTAAATTTTTCAGATTTAGCCTCACACAATACCCGAAATTCTCGCCAACCTTGCAGACTAATCACCCTTGCCAGCTTACGGTTTTTCACCATCCCTGACACATTCAAATCTTCCAAAACAATAGTTTGGTTCTCACTAACTACTTTAGTTGATAGTTTGTGCAGAAAATCTTTTCGGGTATCTGTAATTCGGTTGTGATGTTTGGCTATCCGCAGTCTATTTTTATTTCTGCGTTTGGAATCCTTTTGTTGTCTATTCCAGACAACCCTAACACAACCAAACAACCGAGCTAAACTCTGTTGCTGTTGGTCTGTTGGGTAAAATCTATACTGATATCTAGCTTTCATGTTTTATGCTAAGATTGGTCTGTTAAAATATTCTACATTGGTGAGCAGCGCGTTGGGCGGGTTCCCCGACTTGTAGCGACTGCGAACCCGAAGGGTCAGGTCAGGATGGCAAGTGGTTTAAGACATGAAAGGCATAGTGTTTCAGACTTAAAAATGCACTTGGTCTGCGTCACTAAGTACAGAAGAAAGATTTTTACTAACGAAAGTCTTGAACTAATCCACAAATCATTTGTAGAAGTAGCTAAAAAAATGGATTTTCAAATACTTGAATTTAACGGAGAGTCAGACCACATTCACACTGTAATTGAGTTCCCACCAAAACTTTCAATATCTCAAATTGTTAATGCGTTAAAAGGTGTGTCTAGCCGCAGGTATGGTCAAGCTGGATTCGCCAAACCCTACGGGAAGCAAGCCCTATGGAGTCCTAGTTACTTTGTATCTTCTGTCGGGGGAGCGCCACTTGAAGTCCTTAAAAAATACATTCAGAATCAAGAAAAGCCGTCGTAGAACGACGGGGTTTTAAACCCACTTTTTCGATAACTTGTATAGAAGTCTTTTCGCCTGTCAAATGGGGGTGGAGGGACTTGAACCCACACGACCTTTTACGGTCAACGGATTTTCATTCTTCCGCAGTTTTCACTGCTACCTGATGGCTTTAGCAAAGTCAGGTTTTAAGAATTGGACTCTCCCTTTACCCTCGGCTTAACGTTAGGGTAGCTCCCGTCGGGTCTCTGCACCTTCCCTCAATTTTGGATTTTGGATTGAAGACTAATCGTAAATCTAAAATCGCAAATCTAAAATTTCCGGGCTTGGCTCAGGATTGCCATGTCTGTCACCAGATTTAGGTTTCCCTGAGTTTGAGAGCTTTCACTTGAGGGATTTCTCCTTCAAGGCTCAGTTATCTAAGTCCGTAGCGTCTACCATTCCGCCACACCCCCGCAGGTGTTTTGCAACTAGTATAACTAGTTATTCTTTAGAGGCAGCAAATACCTCCTCATCTATTCCACCATCAATTGTGTCTTTTGTCCAACTAGATTGAAAATATTTTTTCCAGATTGGGCGATCGCTTTCTAGAGTTACAAGTTTTCCTTGTTTCCTCGTAATCAATCTGGATGAGTTTTCTATCTTGTCTGACTAGAGCCTTTTTTGCGGCAGATTTACTATCTTAGCAGAATACTACCTTTTGTCAATTAATTTGGACATAGACAAAGAATTTTGGGGTAGTTATGTTAACCAAAATGCAAGGGAGCAGCAAGTAAGGGGAAAGACTTATTGCAAGTTCTCACTCAAGCCCCCTGCCTCTTCTTTAAAAGCGAACTATACTTTCCTCAGTTTCGCTCTTCAGCCTATGATGGAAAACAGAAGCTTAAGACTTGAAAGTTTATGATTGTCGCCCTGCTGTATCTGATTTTGGCTGGAGCTTACCTTCTGGTAATCCCAATTGCTATTTTGCTGTACCTGAAGCAGCGTTGGTATGTAGCTACCTCCATTGAGCGTACCTTTATGTACTTTTTGGTGTTTTTCTTCTTTCCGGGTTTGTTGGTTCTATCGCCGTTCCTAAATTTTCGACCCCAACGGCGACAAATTGAAGTTTAACTAAATTGGTAGGTCATAACTCTCATGCGACGGATTGACGCTATTGGAATTGGCTTGGGCGTTTTTATTGCTGGCGGCTTGGCTTATATAGGATTGCAGCTAGTCGGTTTGGATAATCAGCAAGCTGGTATATGGAGCCAAGTTTTACTAGTCAGTGGGTTAGTTGGCTGGTTAGCCACCTATTTTTTCCGTGCGGTGGGACAAAAAATGACCTACCACCAACAACGGGAACAGTATGAGCAAGACTTTCTGCAAAAACGGTTAGATAAGCTTACTCCCGAAGAACTAGCACGAATTCAAGCCCAAATAGAACAAGAAGAGCAATCTCAGGTGTAAAGTTATCATTGGTCAGTTGTCTCATTTGTCCTTTGTCATTAGTCATTTGTCCTTTACTAATGACTAATGACTAATGACTAATGACCACTGACCAATGACCACTGACTATTAACTAAAATGACTGCGATTTCTGATTGCTTTGAAACCCTTGGGAAAAATGGTGAGTGCGCTCTAATCCCGTTTATTACTGCTGGCGATCCAGATTTAGAAACAACAGCAAAAGCCTTGCAGATTCTAGATCGTAGTGGAGCCGACATTATAGAACTGGGTATACCCTATTCCGATCCTCTAGCAGATGGGCCAGTAATTCAAGCTGCTGCTACTCGCGCCTTACAAAGGGGTACGAAATTAGAGCAAGTGCTAGAAATGTTGCAAGGGATTACTCCCAAATTGCGATCGCCTATTATCCTATTTACTTACTACAACCCAATTCTGCACCAGGGAATTGAAAAATTCCTCTCTTCAATTGCTGCGGCTGGGGTTGCAGGATTAGTAGTACCAGATTTGCCCTTGGAAGAAGCAGCAGGTTTGCTCCAACTAGCTAGTGAGAAGGGAATTGACGTAATCTTATTGATCGCTCCCACGAGTTCCTCTGAACGCATAGAAGCGATCGCTCGTTCTTCCCAAGGATTTATTTATTTAGTTAGCGTCACAGGGGTTACAGGGGTGCGATCGCAACTTGAAAACCGCGTATCTGATTTACTTAAACAAATTCGTAGTGTTACTGATAAACCTATCGGTGTAGGTTTTGGCATCTCTGAAGCTGCCCAAGCCCTTCAGGTAAAGGAATGGGGCGCAGATGCGGCGATCGTCGGTAGTGCTTTTGTGAAACGGTTAGCAGAAGGTACTCCAGAACAGGGACTTTCGGCGATCGCCCAATTTTGCCAAAGTCTCAAGGCTGCCATCAAAACCACCAGCACCAGTACAAATACTCCTCTTGATTAGACCAATAAAGTAGATTAAAAAAGTATAACAACGCAGTTTTTCGATGCTTGTTTGGTAGACAATTTGACCGTTATGGTTTTGAATATTAACATCAGATATCATGATGTAAAAAAACTAGCTGATCCGGTCGCTTATAGTTTGAGTATTATGTGAAGTCAAGTAGGCATAATTTATGAGTGTGAGAGTGAGTCAGTCACAAATAGTTATAATTAGGTCGCAATTGAGGAGCAAAGGCGATGAGTGAGAGTATGGCGTTTATCGGTGGGGTTGCTGTAGCTGGGCTGGCGGCTCTCGTATTGCTCAAAGGAACAAATACCCCCCTACAGCCTAACTTTGCTGTTGCTCCGCAAATGCCAGGGACTGTAGTAGCGCCGGGAATACAGCCACAAATGTATCCTTATGGGCCTTATGGGCAACCAATGTATCCCGGCCAGGTTCAGCCATCGACTGCTCCCAATACTGATCAGCGTTTGGAGATGGAGAAGCTGAACACGCAAATGCAGTTAGAGCGTTTAAAAAACGATAATGAACAGCTGAGGGCGCAAAATCAACAACTCCAAGGTCAAGTTCAAAATTTTAATACTCAGCAGCAGTGGCAATTAGCCCAACAGAATAACCAACAAAAAGTAACAACACTCCAGCCTCAAAATTCTTGGTGGTCTTCACCTGTGCTTTGGGCTGTGGGAGGCGCAACTCTCACTATTGGTGGTGGTGTTGTCGTCGCTGGTGTATTGGCTTTATTCTCACCTCGGCAGCGTCCAGCCCGTACTGTACAAGTGATTCACCCTTACCAAGGAAATACACCACCCTTGGTTCCAGTCCGTCGCGCTGAGTTTTTGCCTGCTTCGCGGATGGAAGCAAGACGAGTTGAAGCCCCAGAATACGACGAAATGCACTAACAGGGAAATATTTGTTAGTAGAAGTAGCAACTACTACAATTGTGAGTAAGTGTAAATAAAAAATATTGGACAAAAGCATTTAGGTAAAAAGTATACAGGGTAGCACTGTTAAATTCTTACCTAGATGTTTTGTTTTTATGTAAATTATTATTTAAAAACAGTCGTTTGAAGTTAACACAGATTACCAAAATTGTCAATCTGGAAGGTGGAATGAATTTTTTGGTAAATTTTATGATTTGCATGAATGATAGATATAAATGTTGCAAAAGTTACTGATATATTGATGGAAATCTATATTGGTAACAACACTTAGTTTGTATGAAAAGACTACATCTGGCTACTGCCACAGCAGCAATTCTTGCTTTGTTAAGCCTTGATACGCAACAGGCAAAGGCTATTACAGTTTTCACTTCACGTACTGATTGGAACACTGCTGTATCAGGAAGAGACACATTCAGTGAAGATTTTGAAAGTTTTACTTCTGATACAGAATTCCGAACCACCCCTGTTGACATTGGAGAGTTCACACTCCTTCAAGTAGGAAATGCTCGTGCATTCCGCAACTTGATTGACGTGTCACCTTTCGAGTACGACGACAATAATGGTACAAATCATGCTTCAGTATTTACTGATTTTGGGGCTACCAAGGTAGACTTAACTTTAAATACTCCAGTTTTTGGATGGGGAGCAGATTTCTTTGAAGCAAATAGTGGAGAAGGACTGAATTTAGACCTTGTGTTGGATATAGGTGGAGTTTTAGACACCATTCCAGTAACAGTCAACGATGGCTTCTTTGGGTTTGTTACTAATCCTGTAGAAGACATTCGTAGGGTGACTTTCATATCACGAACTGAAGATTTAGGAGAAGGAGGAGAAGGTTTCGGATTGGATAACGTGACTGGGGCTATATCTAAGGGACAAACTATACCTGAACCTGCTTCTGGATTAGGTTTATTAGCGTTTGGCGCTGTAGGTGTCGGTTCACTACTGAAGCGCAAACAGCAGTACAAAGTTAGAGCGAAAGTCTAAACCAACAACGTTATCTTCGTGTCTATTGGTAATAAATAAAGGTAATAAAATTATCTATTATTCATTATCAATAGATAGTTAAACAGGATGGTTAATCAACCTTGATATTACAAACCGCCTTACGGAGTTTCTGTAGCATTACGACTCTCTGTATTAGCTAGTTGGTTAGTATTGGGAAGTTTATCTTGCGTAGTCTTTTGATTACCTTGATTTCCTAGTTTAGTTAGTGCCTGTTTTGCCAGATTTTCGGCTGCTTGTTTAAATAATGGTTCTATTCTGTTTCGCCAGTATTTAGTATTAGGCAATTTTTCTGGATGGTTTCTGTAATCTAGAACTTTATCCCATTTACCATCATCTATTGCTTTGTTGATTTCATTAGATAACGCCTCTGCTTTAGCCCAATCATCTTGCCACTGGGCAATCATTTTACTCGTCTCTTGGATACCAGAAGCAGCATTTGCCGGAACCGATTTTAAAAGTGCGATCGCTCTAACAATATCTCCTGATTCATACTTCTGTCTTGCTTGTTCTATAATATTAGTACTGTTATCAGTAGGCTGCGATCGCTCTGTTTTCCCAGCATCGTCAGTTGACCCCTTCAACTTTTCTGGTAATGAAGTTACAACATCTCTAGATTTTGCTTTTGCCTTGGAAGTCGGTTGAGTCGCAATCAAACTACTATCATCTACAATCGTAGTTGCAATACCTTTTTCGCGCAGGCAAGAAGCCCATTCTTGATTATTGGTTATCACATTCGAGCCTACCCAAGCCGAATCACCAGAGTTAAGTTTAACTTCTATCCAACCTCGTTTTGTCCGTTTGCCAGTCACCTCGAAACTGGTGTTATCGGCAGCTGTTTGCACAATATCAGAATTTCTCGAACTAGGTTTAGAACGAATATTAGAATTTCTGGCGACAATAGCCAAGCATTTATTTGTTAAAGCAGTATCGTTACCTGTAAGATTAAAAGCTAAATTTTTCACTGGAGATACATTTGCTACCAAAGCAGCTGTACCACCCGCCAATAATATGCCAATTAATATCGGCCATGGGTCGAATTTCTCAGAGTCTTTACGCGCAGGTTTAGCGGGGACAGGATTTGCTGGTGCAACTGCAACAGTTTGTAACCGAGATACTTGAGGTTGGGATTTAGCAGTTTGGTAACTAGAATTTTTAGCAGATTCTTGAGGGGTGGAAAGTGCAGGTACTGGATTAATCACCTCTTTACATGCTTGCAGTGCTTGCGTGGCATTTAGGTAGCGGTCTTTAAAGTGATAACGTACCATCTTAGTCAACACTGCCGCTAGTCGAGGGTTCACAGTTACTGAATGACGCCAGATGATTTCCCCCGTTTCTGGGTCTTCTTGCAATTCTGTTGGCGATAATCCTGTTAGTGCTTGAATGGCAATAATGCCGAGGGAATAGATATCACTGTTGGGACGGGGTTTACCTTGCCCTTGTTCAGTGGGCATATAGCCAGGAGTGCCAATAACTACTGTAGCAGAGGGTTGTCCACCTGCTATTACCAGTTGTGTACGCAGTTGTTTCACTGCCCCAAAGTCCACTAAAACTAACTTATTATCTAAAGCGCGACGGATGATATTATCCGGTTTGATATCGCGGTGAATCACGCCTTGGCGGTGGACGAATTCGAGAATTTCCAGAACTTCTTGTAATAGTTGAATTACTTCGCTTTCACTCCAGCGCTTACCAGGTATAAGTTCCTCAGCTAGGGTATGCCCTTCAATATATTCTTGTACTAAATAAAATTCTTGGTTTTCGTCAAAGTACGCCAGCAGCCTGGGTATTTGGTCATGATTGCCCAGTTTTTCTAAAGTTTCGGCTTCGCTATTGAACAGACGTTTAGCAGTATCAAAAACTCTGGGGTCAGTTCCGGGTTTGAGGTGCTTGACAACGCAGAGGGGATTGCCGGGCCGCCTAGTATCTTGGGCAATATAGGTTTGACCAAATCCTCCCATTGCGAGGACTCGAATTACTTGGTAACGATGGTCTAGTAACTTGCCTATCATGTTCACTCCCCAGAGTTATTACCTAATTTTCCAGCTGGTAATAAATATCTCCAAATTTTCTTCAATGAAATCCGCTATCTTGAGAAAAGATTTAGATTAAAAACGCAGCTTTTTAATAAACGCAGACTGTTTATTTTTCTTTTAGTGCCCCTGTTTACTACCAATGCCACCTAAAATAACAAACTCAGTTGCATGGCAGCAAGCTGAAATCCTCATGCAGCCTGCTTTCATTCGCGTTATCGACAATATCCGCAAGCAGCTTGATGAATCTTCCTGGATAGGAACTTACCACGATGTCTTGATTTGGCCGCCTAGCACCACTGATGAAATCAAAGCATTGGTGACTGAGTTGTTGCAAGCAATGGAAACTGCAACACCCAAAGAAGCAGATGAAATCAGAGAGACTCTGGCTCGTCTGCCGATGCCCCATCCAGGATATCATCTACGTTTACAGCGTCAACAGCAAGAAGCAAGTATCGATTTGTGGGAACTGTGTTATCAAGTGTGTTTTCTTGAATACAACCCAGAGAAGGAAAGTGCTGATATAGATACTAGTTTAATCGATGAACTCGGTGAAGTCGATTGGCTGCGTTTGGATGCTAAATCCAAGCAGTTAGTTGAGGAGGCGTTTGCTAAATTGCCACAGGATTAATAAATATAGCAAGGGACTGGGGATTGGGGATTGGGTGAAAATTCCTTTTGTGTCTAAGTTTTATCATCTGTTGATGTCCTAATCACCTTAGCTGAAAATTCTGAGGCTATACGAACATAGCCCACCTGTGTGGGTTGATGAGTTAATGCGATCGCTTTTTTAACTTATCTGGAATGTAGAGAGTGATGCTAAGAGAAATTTTAGTGGTCAATCTGATTTAGCGAGGTCGATTTTCTCGCCCGTGATAGATGCGTAAAATTACAATATCATCCTCAAGAATCACGTAGTGAATTATAAAGCCGTATTTCCCAAAAGAAACTACAAGTTTTCGTAATCCTGCTATTTCGTCGACAATCGCACCTCGACGGGGATTCTCCTGTAGACTCTCAGCCGAAGAGACAATTGCTTGTACTGCCCGTGCTGCTGCATCAGCATTATTAAGTTTGATAAAATCGTAATGACGATTTAAGTCATTAATCGCCGTTTGCATCCAAACTATCTGGGACATGGACGTTCTTCATCGGTTCCTAAAGAGTCTGCCCATTCACGCACACGCTCATGTACTACTCCTGCGCCTGTCCTACGGTATACTTCCAGAGCTTGACGGCTTTGCTCAACCATTTGGGCTTGGGTCAGTGGCTGAAAATTTAATGTTGTATCTATTTCACCGTAATCAAAGATTTCTTCTATACTTTGAGTAGATTCATAACTGAGTAACTGCTCAAAATCTTCTAAGTCTCCATCAGTTACAGTCAACCATGTTTTGAGCAGACTTTTTACCTGTTCCCCTGGCAATGCCTCAAGATGCTCTAAAATTTGCTGTTTAATATTGTTGGCTGTCATAAGTATGAGATTTTTAGCGCAATTTCATTAAAATTCCACGTTTCACCAGCATATCTAATTTTAACTTGTTGGTTTGACGGTGAGCCTTACTGGAATGGATATTTGGGTAACTGGATGGTTGATTTTAGCTTTGCTCCATTAATCTGAATCTTGGAAGTTTTCTTAATCCCGCAGATAAAAATTGTAAAGCTATGAATTGATATGTCTTTTATCGATGAAATTAATCCTGTTAACGCATTGATTGTGGGAGCCAGCCAAGGTATTGGTTTGGGTTTTGTAAAAAAATTGCTACAAGATGATAGAATAGCCAAAGTTTATGCAACTTCTCGTCAACCGGAATCAGCCTCAGATTTAATAGCTCTTGCAGGCGAGAATTTTGAGCGATTAGTTTGTTTAAAGATGGATGTTACTGACGAATTGCAGATTGTTGAAGCTGTTAAAAAAATACGTACCCAAGTTGACAAACTGCATTTGGTAGTCAACTGTGTAGGACTGTTGCATGAAGAAACTTTGCAACCTGAAAAAAGCTTAAGACAGATAAACTCAGAAAATTTGCTGCGCTACTTTCAAATAAATAGTATTGGTGCTGTCTTACTGGCTAAACATCTATTGCCTTTGTTTCGTCATGGAGAACGCAACGTGTTTGCCACTATTTCTGCTAAATTAGGCAGTATTGGCGATAACCAACTTGGTGGATGGTATGGCTATCGCGCTTCTAAAACAGCACTCAATATGTTGATGCGAACTGCGGCAATTGAGTATAAAAGAAGTTGTCCTAAAACATTAATAGTGACATTGCATCCTGGTACAACTGATACGCAACTTTCCCGTCCTTTCCAGGGAAATGTACCTGCGGAAAAATTATTTACAGTGGAACGCACTGTTACCCAATTACTGACTGTCATCGAACAGCTTCAAGAAGGGGATAGTGGACAGTTTTTCTCATGGGATGGGAGCAGATTGCCTTGGTAACTACGTTACGCTGAAGAAGCGTGAAATTTACGTTACTTGTAACCATCTATGAAGTTTTTTGTGCCAGCAGCTAAGGATGATATTAAAGCAGAGCAGGTGTATAGTGCTTTTGCTCGGTCTGTCAAAGCACCAATAACCGAAAAGCGTATTTGGAAGTTACAGTGGCGTGATAACGAAATTGATATGGAATGCGAGGTAGGTAAACCTTTACCATCCTCTTATCAAACGGGGAAAGAGCTAGTTATGGCAATCTTTGAGTGCGAAAACCTTTATAAGATTTGTACTCTCACCCGTGGAGGAGTAAAGGGAGAGCCTATTTTGGCTGGAAAAAACTCTCAATCTTTAGCAACGTATTTTTCAGAAGCTTATTAATTCTACGTCTATGCATCACTTTCTGAGTTTTACCTTGTGGAGTAATTCATCTTTAATGCGGTTGAGAATTGAAGTTTCATCCAGGTTTGCCAAAATCCGATTAATCACTGCTTTTGGCCCATCAGGCCCCCAAGTCGCACCGTTGGCTAAATAAACTTTGGTAACTTGTCCAATCCCGTAAGAAGAAACACCAGCTACTGCTGCTTGCGTGATTGCCACTGATATATAAGGGCCAAGGGCAGCACCTGCGGTAGCTGTTGCAGAGATACCAAGTAAAGTTTTTAATCCACTCAAGCCCAAATTTGCTAACAATTCACTAGCACCAATTCCGCCCATACTCAGGGCAATTTTTTGGAGCAATTGTACAGCCCCGGCTTCGGTCATAGAGAAGCCATAGAGTTTAGACAAACCTAAAATCAGAGCAATATCAATTACCACACTACTCAGAATATCTACCACAGTTACGGGATTAAGTGCGATCGCTAATGCTTTAGTCATCACAGCCTTCCAAATCAACTGATTGGCATTTACTTCCCGAATCATCAGTTTTCGTTCTATCAACTGCTCATTTACGATATCGGCATAAAGCATGGTGTTGAGGGCAACCAAAGCTTTACCCTCACGGTGCAGAATCTCCAAGATTTTCAGCTTGAGTTCCTCAACTTGGGCATTACCTGTACGCAACTGTATACCTCTAGTACCATCAGGGCGACGAATCGCCGTCTTTACCAATGGCGATGCCGCAGCCATGACAATTTCCAAAGGTGTGAGTAATTCCCGCACCCTTTCATCCCGGATTTTGTGATAAATTGCCATCCGGTCTGCTTCTGGATACTGGTCTACTTTGTTAAATACCAGAATGATCGGTTTACCTGCTTCCCGCAACTGAGAAAGCGCGGCATATTCTAGCTTCGTCATGTCGCCAGATATCACAAACAGAATCAAATCCGCTTGTTTGGCAATTTGTTCAGCTAACGCGGCACGAGTTGCACCATCTACTTCGTCTAACCCAGGAGTGTCAATTAATTCCACCTGGGATTGACCTACGCCAGGGAGAGTAACTCGCAAAGCACGTTCAGTTTCCCCAATCGCTTCTTCACTAATACTCCAATTAACTCTTTGTGCAGCACGAGTGACACCATGCAGCGGCCCAGTTTCAAATACTGTTTGCCCAACCAAAGCATTGAGTAACGAAGACTTACCACGTCCCACCATGCCAAAAGCCGCAATCTGCACCACCATGCGGTCTAACTTCCCCAGCATGGTTTCCAAATCAGCAATTTCCGTCTCTAACCCGGTTTTTTCTTGGGGGGTGAGGTCGAGATTGGCTACTAAGTTTCGCAGCGCCGTTTGTGCTTGTTTATAGTTCAGTTCCGTCTGAATGTCTTCAAAACTGAAAATAGCACTATCCAGTTCTTCCTCCCAACTGAGAGAATTTGCGTCAGTGTTAGCGGAATCACTTTGATAAGGTTCAGGCATGGGTAGTGTGGAAGTCATATTAATTTTAGATTTTAGATTTTAGATTTTAGATTTTAGATTTTAGATTTTAGATTTTAGATTTTAGTTTTTAGTTTTTAGTTTTTAGTTTTTAGATTTTAAATACACCCCCTTTACTATCCTAGTTATTTTTAGGAACGGTTTGGCGAGATGAGGCAGACAAAGGAGACAAGGGGGGATGAGGGGGATGAGGGACAAGAATTAATAACTAATGCTAATGCCTCATGCCCCATGCCCAATGCCCAATTCCCAATGCCCAATGACCAACAAAAAGTCATAAACTGAAAAATGCATCTAAATAACTCGTTAGGATCTTGACTAAATTAACTGTGCGGAAAATCGTTATTGCCGGCAACTGGAAAATGTACAAAACCCAGGCAGAAACCCAAGAGTTTCTCCGAGGATTTCTGCCCCACTTAGAGGAAACCCCCCAAGGGCGAGAAGTGATATTGTGCCCTCCTTTCACTGATTTAAGCGTTTTGTCCAAGACTTTGCACGGTAGCCTCATCCAACTGGGGGCACAAAATATCCATTGGGAAGAATATGGAGCCTATACAGGTGAGATTTCTGGGCCAATGCTGACAGAAAGTGGTGTGCGCTTCGTAATTGTCGGTCATAGTGAACGACGACAATACTTTGGTGAAACGGACGCAACCGTTAATTTGCGCCTCCGAACTGCTCAAAGGTTTGGTTTAACACCAATTCTTTGTGTTGGCGAAACTAAACAACAACGAGATGCAGGAGAAACTGAATCATTGATTGCTCTTCAACTCGACAAAGGCTTGGTAGATATTGATCAGGATAATTTGGTGATTGCTTATGAACCAATTTGGGCGATTGGTACTGGTGACACTTGTGAAGCAGTGGAAGCTAATCGAATTATTGGCTTAATTCGTAGCCAGTTGAGTAATCCAAATGTATCAATTCAATATGGTGGCTCAGTTAAGCCGAACAATATTGATGAAATTATGGCTCAACCAGAAATTGATGGTGTTTTAGTTGGAGGAGCAAGTTTGGAAGCTGAGAGTTTCGCTCGAATTGTAAATTTTCAGTCACTGTGATGTGCTTTCTTCTCGTTCCCATGCTCTGCATGGGAATGCCTAATATAGATTTATGCGAAGCAACTTGATAATTCGAGGACGCTGTTTCGAGTGGGGACAGCGCACTTATTTGATGGGGATTTTGAATGTAACGCCTGATAGTTTTAGTGATGGGGGTGAGTTTAACACTACCTCTGCCGCTTTAGTACAGGCGCAAGCACTGGTGGCTGCTGGTGCTGACATTATCGATGTGGGCGGTCAATCAACTCGACCAGGGGCAAAGCAAATAACTCTGGCACAGGAACTTGACCGGGTGTTATCGGTGTTACAGGTGCTAAGACCAGAAATTTCAGTCCCGATTTCTGTAGATACGACCCGTGCTGTTGTAGCCAAGGCATCTGTAGAAGTTGGAGCGGATATTATTAATGATATTTCTGGCGGTACTTTTGACTCAGAAATGTTACCAACAGTTGCAGAGTTAGGTGTGCCGATTATTTTAATGCATATCCGGGGAACACCACAGACAATGCAGCAACAGACTGATTATCAAGATTTGCTCGGAGAAATTTATAGTTTTTTAGATCGGCAAATTGGGGTAGCAACTGCTGCGGGCATTGACCGGGATAAAATTATTATTGATCCTGGTATTGGTTTTGCTAAGAACTATGAGCAAAATTTAGAAATTTTTCGCCGCTTGCGATCGCTCTCACCACTCAATTGTCCTATCTTGGTAGGAGCATCCCGTAAAAGTTTTATTGGTCGCATTTTAAATCAACCAGATCCCAAAGCACGAGTTTGGGGAACGGCAGCAGCTTGTTGTGCTGCTATTTTTAACGGCGCTGATATCCTTCGAGTTCACGATGTTCAAGAAATGCGTGATGTTTCACTAGTAGCCGATGCACTACTGAGGCAAGCCGCACACCATGACTGTTAGGTATTACCGTTTTCGCGTTTTTTGCCGTTACCTTCTGGATTTTCTGGGTTGGCTATCAACTCCTGGAACATTTCACTTGAGTTTGCTGGGTCTACAAAGACAATTTTGGCATTACTGCTCTCACCAAGTTTTTGGCTAGCATCTACGTAATCTTGAGCTACAAGATACCGCAGAATGTCCCTACTATCTGGATTGGAACGGAGAGCTTGAGAAATGATTTGCACTGAAGCCATAGTTCCTTCTGCTTTTTTAATCGCAGCTTCCTTTTCTCCTTCTGCTTCAGTAATCAGCGCCCGTTTTTTGATTTCAGCAGCTTGCTGCTCTTCCCTCGACTTTCGTACACTCTCAGGTAGGGTAATTCTTTGAAGGTCTAACCGGAGAATCTCAACTCCCCAATCTGCCGTTATCTCATTTAACTGGTCTATGATAGCTGAGTGCATCTCCGCTCTGGAGACATTAGTCTGCTCTAAGGTGTTTTGGGCAATGATTTCTCGAAGCGTGGTTGTAGTCACCTGTATCAGTGCCCCTTGCAGATCCTCAATAGCATAAAAGCTTTTCTCAATATCTCTAATGCGCCAGTAGACAATAGCATCCACTTCTACATAAATATTATCTTGGGTGATCACATTCTGAGGTTTGATGTCTAAAAACTGCTCTCGTGTAGTATCTTCCATCACAATCTGATCTACCAAGGGAACAATAAAATTCAGCCCAGGTTTAAGTTTCCGATGATACTGCCCCAAGCGTTCAACTAGGGCTTCATTACCTTGATTAATTAGTTTTGCAGAACCTAAGGCATAAGCTATAAGCACTAAAACTATAAAAATGATTGGCGTCTCCATATATACTCCTATTCAGCTTTTGGGAGAATTTAGTGTCAAAGATATGCTAATAGCTTGTCATATCTTTGAGTTTAATGTTTTGAGTCTGTAATTTTATCAACACCAGCAGCGATGTCTGATGTCGAATCGCTGCGCGTCTTGTACATATTCTGTAAGTAGCCTGTTTTGCGGAATGCGTAGAAGCTCTGCTTCTTGTCGTCAGACAACGCTATTAAAGCACCTTGATAAAATGCTGGCAAGGACTACTTTATCTCATCAACATTATTTGTATTGACATCTTCAGACAGCTTGGACTTGAATTCAGTATATTTACATAGACTAAGTAAGTTATAGTAAAATTTATGAAAACTTTAAAACTTTAGTATAATCTGAGAAAAATTGGTTTTGACCATTAAAAATATAAAAAGATTATAGGCAGGGTGTAAATCAGACTTATATGTTTAATTTTAATTTTTATAAGTTTAGAGTTTTTTAATCAAACATCATAGTTTTTAGCGACTAATAGATACCTCTTCCCAGGAGATTACCAGCTATTCTTTAGATATTAGCGATTATAACAAGTGTGTTTATATTAGTGTTTTTTCGTAGAAAAGCTAGTAATTTTGGATAGGTTTTATTAGAAATTGGTATAGTACTAGTTTTATTCAATGGTAGAGTAATTTTAAGAATCAACTAGCATATAAAGTTTATTTATTCTTATCACTACATCAAGAGTGTGATATAAATTATTTAACGAAGGTAAAATCAACTTTCAAAATTTGTATATATAATCATTACATTTTAGTATACTTATTATTAACTAATAATGTAATATTAGCCAGTTCATAGTACAGCCATAAAAATTTAACATTATAATTTTCCCATCATCTGTATTGCATCTGAGAGTGCATTAGGGCACTTAGATTATCATTTAGTTAAGTACCGATTTCACGACGTAGAAACACACACAACCTTCTTCAAGCGGACGGATAGCCTCTTAATGATGACTTTAGCTCAGGGGGGTTTTACTAAGGTTGAGAGTAATATTAGAATGGAAACTATTGATGATGAGGAACAGGCAAGAATGACCCAGGTGGTTCTAGGAGAGAACGAAGGAATAGACTCAGCTTTGCGTCGGTTTAAGCGTCAGGTTTCCAAAGCTGGGATATTAGCTGATGTGAAATATCATCGGCACTTTGAAACACCGATTGAAAAACGTAAACGTAAGGCAGTGGCAGCTAGACGCACAAGACGTTTTAAATAAACTTATTTGGGTACGGGCGTTGCTTAAGGTTATGACCTAAAACAGGTAATAGCGCGTAGTCCTAGCCCGTCGTAGACATCGCCATTATTCTTACAAAATTTAAGCAAACTATGCCGCACCCCAAATTAGGGTGTAGATGAGTCACTTCTTGTATGTACAGAAGGCGTTAAGGAGTTTATATCAGTTGGATGGAACAAGCTAAAATCGCTGCCCATCAACTAAAATAAGCGCCTTTGCCAAACTTACAAGCCAGTATTCATCCAACTCTAAGACTCAGAATTATTAATGGTGCGGCTATTACAAATATTCATCGCCTTTTCTACTCCCTGCTTGAGGCTTAGTTCAATACACTCAACCACGAACTGAAGTACAAGAGACATCTGCTGATTTTCTGCTGCCGAAAATCGCCCCAGCACATGAGAAACAGCATCAGAATCATCGTTGTTAGCTGCACCTTTGGGTTTACCAATACCGATTCGCAAACGGGGAAAGTTTTGGGTACTAAGATGTGCGATCGCACTTTTCATGCCGTTATGTCCCCCAGCCGAACCAGATAAACGCAGACGAGTTTTTCCCAAAGGCAAATCCATATCGTCATAAATCACCAGCACTGATTCAGGCGGTAATTTATACCAACTCGTCACCGCTTGTATTGCTTGTCCTGAGCGATTCATATAAGTTAACGGCTTGAGCAAGCGAATCTTACCTCCGCCTATGGCCATACCCTCACCATACTCACCCTGAAACTTGCGGTTTTCTGCTAAGGGAATGCGCCAAGAACGGGAGAGACTTTCTACAGCAGCAAAGCCGATATTATGGCGTGTTTGGTCGTACTTGCTTTCTGGATTCCCCAACCCGACAATTAGCTGAGGAATCACCAAAGCTGGTTGCTTAACAGCTTCTGTCATTTTGCCTACAGTCGATCAATTTTAGATTTTAGATTTGCAATTTTGGATTGAAAGAAACCACAAGAGTATAGGGTTTGGTGATTTTAGATTGACGATCGCGCGTATCATTAGCCAGTCAAACGCTCCTGCATCGTTAATGCAACGCTTATGAGCGTCTTTTAGATTTGTTCTATCCACCAAGGAAATTGCTCTGAACCGCAAAACAAACAATAGACATCTCCAGAAAATAATTATGCGTTACCTGAAATCCTTGTAGAGAAGTTGCATTGTAACGTCTCTACATTCTTTTTCGGATAAGTCTAATCTAAAATCCAAAATCCAAAATCCAAAATTGGTATGGTCAATTGATATCTAGCACTCTCCTAGCTAGATTGGGAAGAACTAGCGGTATCCTGCTCAGATTTAGCAGGGTAGATTTGCTTAGGTTCCAACTCAGCAGTAGTCTTGACAACTTCTTCTAACTGTTCTGCTTCTTTTTGAAACTCGTTTTGAAAATCTTTGGAAGCCTCTTGGAAACTACGAATAGTTTTACCTACACTCCGACCAATCTCTGGTAGCTTCTTGGGGCCAAAGATTAATAATGCTACTACCATAATTACAGCCATTTCCGGCAGACCAATACCAAATATATTCATTTTTGTCTCCTATAAACTATATGAACCACTACAGAAACTCATACATTATTTAGTCTACTCAATGGTTCGTATGCACTGAGCATTGACAAAAAAACCCGGAAAAACCGGGTGTAACATAACTTGTTATCCAAACTTGATAGCTGTGTATCCTTTAGCGCCCTAAACTGCGCCAATCGACTACTACATCCTCAACCAACAGTGTTCTATTGTAAAGTTGCAGAATAATTAGCAGAAACACGAAAAATAGCAAGATAAAAACAGCCATCACCGGGGTAGTACCCCAACCTGGAGCCACTTTCCCATACTCAGAGTTCAGTGGTTTCAGGATATCTCCCAACCTAGTCCTTTGTGCCATAGTTCACCTAATATTACTTGCCAAAGCTTTTTTTAATCTTCTGTAATATTCTATAAGAATAGCACTCATCATCTATTCCTCAATTATGGAACCCGCAATAGTTCTTAGCATTTCTGTAGCTGCCGTGGTGATTGCCATCACCGGAATTTCGATTTATACCTCTTTTGGCCCTCCTAGCAAGCAATTGAACGATCCGTTCGATGATCACGAAGACTAAAAAAGTCATTAGTCATTAGTCATTAGTCATTAGTCATTTGTCAATGGTTTGTGGAAAACCACAACTGACCACTGACATAGCAATAGTGGCTCACTCCAGCCTGGGATTAATCGCTGGTATCACCTTGAAACTGGCGATTTTCCAAGGCTGTATCGTCAAGGTTTGTTGCCCAGATGAGAATTCAGTAGTAGAGGAACGCTCTAATAAATCTACTCTATCCCCTAAATTTAACCCTAAATCACTTTGCCAAGATAACTCGGCTGTTTCTCCTTGACATTCATAACATCGCAGAATTAACTGCTGTGGGTTATCTTCTGATGGCTTGAAGGCCATCAAGATTAAATTTTCAGCTGATAAATCTAGAAAACTCACCCCCAACCACTCTTTATCGGCAGATAGAGGAGAATTTTTATGTGGGTTTTGATTAACGGGATTCAATATTACTTGCAACGGTATATTTAATTCATAGCCACGCCGTACTGTATGGGCTGATTCCCAGCTACCAGCATGAGGATACAAGGTATATGTGAACTCGTGAAAACCTTTGTCAGCCTCTGAGTCTGGCCAATTAGGACTGCGTAGGAGTGTTAAGCGGAGTTGATCTGGTTTGCTGTCGTAACCGTATTTACAATCATTCAGCAAACTAACTCCGTAAATACCCTCCTGTGTTTCTCCTGTCAAATCAGCCCAACGCAAGGCGGGAACTTCCCATTTTGCCTGTTCTGCGGGGGTTTGCGGTTTAGTTGGACGGCGAATTGCGCCACAGGGAATTTCATAAGTAGCAAAGTCTGCTTCGATATTCAAAGGAAAAGCAGCTTTCACTAATACATGATTTTCTTGCCAATTGACAGTAGTAGCTATTTTCAGCAGAGGTGAAGTAGCTTGCAGAATATAGTCTTGGCAAAATTCCGATTCACCTAACTGACGCACCACGCGCACACGACTTTGCACTGGGCCTTGTTCTACCCACTGAATAGATAGAAGATTTGTTGAGGGTAAGGGATGTTGAGCGTAATTGGGGTCTATATTCCAAGCATCCCAATATTGACCACTGTCTTTAAAAGCTTGTAGTTGATTCCCCGCTCCATTCAAAACTTCTCGTTGATAAGTTTTGTTAAAAACACTTGATAAATCTCCAGTATCAGGATCTATAACAACCCGTAGGAATTCATTTTCTAAAATCCAGTCTGGGAGGAGTGGGGGGGGTGGGGGGGATGAGGGAGATGAGGGGGAAAGCCAAAATATGCGGTAGCCGACGGGTGGAATTTCGGTGGCGAGAAATAGTAGTGTTGATGGTTCAGATAATTGGGAGACAACCTGCTTTCCAGAAGCATCGTAAATCTGCCATTGCTCTGGCGTAGGTAAAGCTACAGAGACTACCTCAGAGCGTTGCCAATTGAGAGAATTGAAAACGAAAATAGGCAAACTATTGGGTTTTGGTGGTTCTGATAGGGTAATGTGAGATGCGATCGCTAAAAGTGATTCCTGTAATATCTTCGTTCCCATTTGTTCCACTTGCTGCCATTGGGGCAACGCATCTGTGTAAACTTGGGTAATTGAAGAACCAGGTAAAATATCGTGAAACTGTTGAAATAACACCTGCTTCCAGGCTGCTTCGATTTCTGCTTTAGGATATATCACACCACAGCTTACGGTTGCCAAAGTAGCAAATAATTCAGCTTCATACAATAAATTTTCACAACGACGATTCCAGCGCTTTTGATCTGCGTGTGTAGTGTAGCAACCGCGATGGAATTCGAGGTATAGTTCGTCATTCCAGGTGGGGAAGGTAGGGGGAGAATCATGATTATTAACAGACGCGATGAATCGCGTCTCTACAATTTGCTGTAAATATTTTTCAGCCGTTGTGAATTCGATATCTGGGAAAAAAGGCGACTTTTGCCAGCGTTGGGCGGTTTCTAACATATCACGGGTGGGGCCGCCGCCGTGGTCGCCGACACCGGGAAGCCACAGCGATTCTGCTAAACCAGTTTGGGTTTGCCATTCAAGAGCGTAGGATGCCATTTTAACTGGGTCTATAGCTTCACCGATGGGTGCAGACATCAAACTAAAGACTTCGCTACCGTCAGGCGATCGCCACCAAAAAGCCCCATAATCAAATTTAGTAGTATCATTCCACCGCAACTTCTGCGTGACAAAATACTCAATGCCAGCATTAGCGAAAAACTGCGGTAAAGTGGCACAAAAACCAAAAGAATCTGGAACCCACACCACAGTTGAAAGTTTACCAAATTTTTCCTGAATGTAGCGCTGGCCATACAATAGCTGACGGACTATTGATTCACCAGCAATTATGTTGAGTTCTGGTTCTACCCACATTCCGCCGACAACTTCCCAACGTCCAGCAACTACCTGTGCTTGAATTATCCTAAATAAATCCGGGCGATGTTCTTCAATCCAAGCATAAAGTGCAGGAGTCGAATGACAGAAAATTAACTCAGGAAAATCTTCTTGCAACTTCAAAACCGACTCAAAAGTGTTTTGTGCCGCATTCCAAGTTTCACTCACAGGCCATAACCATGCTAAATCTAAGTGAGCATGACCCAACAAGAAAATTTTAGATTTTAGATTTTTGATTTTGGATTGGGATAAGCTTTGCCTCAACGACTTAACCAACTCTCCCTTCTCTGCGTTTTCTGCGTCTTGGCGGTTCGTTATTTTCTTCAGCGCTTCGACCAAAACATCTAACTTCTCCGGCGCAAACTTTTCTAAATAAAGTTGCACTACAGCTAACTCATCAGCCACAAAACCCGGATCGGGATTATTATCAACAGTAGACTCATAAACTAGGAGCGATCGCACTAAAGCACCATCACAATGCCCCGGACTCACTAACCGCAAAGCCACAATAAACTCTTCCCCTGGCGTCACCCCTTGACTGAGAAGCACTCTAGGCGAACAATCAAATAAATCACCCTCCAGCACTAACTCCCCATTCACATAAATTTCAGCAGAATCCGCCCACCAAACCAGCGCCAGCCGCAAAGATAACCCAGCTAAGGGATAGCCCTGTAAATCTTGGGGAACCACCACTCTTTGCACTAGCCATAACACTTTTTTCCCGCCTGTCCAAGCGATATGTTCTTTAGCATTTAACTGGACAGGTTGCCAATGAGACAAATTAGCAGCTACAACATCAGTAATAATCAGGTCAGATTCCTGGTATAGCCAAGTAGACTGAATATTAACTTGACAAAAAGAGCGCAGCTGCTCAATTGCTTGTGAGATTAATTTGGTCTGGGATTGAGAGACAGTCGGGGTCATATATTCGCTAAGATGAGGTGTTGATCGTTTTTATTGTTTGGCGCGAGTCTGACAACTTATACAAGACTTGAACTAAAAAAATTACTACTATGTCTTCTGGTTCCTCTGGTCGTTATCAAAGCAGACTATTTAACTTTGTCCACCAGCAATCTCGGCGGGTGACACAACAGTGGGAACACACCTTCCGGCATTTGCAAGTTGCTACTAAGTGGGGTGTGGAGGTACTACTTTACCCAGTGTATCTACTGTTTCAGTCATCTGAATCATCTGGGAAAACGCTACAGACCAAAGAACCACAACCTAGACTAAAGTTACAACCAAATGATACCGATTTCCAGCCCGAAATTCCAAATGTTGATAATCCGATTCAACATGTACTAGAGGCAGTCAATTATCTGTCATCAAATGAAGCCGTTTCTACTCCTGCAAAAACAGTTGAATCTTTCAAAACCTTGGCTTTTTTGAAAGTTTTACGGCTGAAATTTGCTGATAAGAAATCTACAAATAATGCTAATCTTATTCAATTATCAAATATTAATGATCATCAAAGCGAAAGTCTCAATCCTTTACAGCTAGAAAATGCTCTCAATCAGCATCTTTCAGGAGTGCGGGGAATTGCCACAAGTTTGATGGATCGTAGTTTAGTACTTGTTACTGCCGGCAATGAAATTCTAGATATTTTGACACCCCAGCAGCAGGCAATACTAGAAGACCGAATTATTAACGAAGTTGCTAATTACTGGAAGTGTTGGCGGTTGATTATATCTAAAAAAGAAACGGAGCTATTACCGCAAATTGACCGTTTATTAGCAAAACTTACTGATGGGAATACAGATAAAAATTCAGTTTTAGCCGAGAGGATACCAAAAGATTTACTTAATACAGATAAATTATTAGCATTTCTAGATATAGCTTTAGCTAAATTTGAATCAAATACTTTAGTACCTGTGCAAGAACGTAGCCAAGAAATTGTCAAAGTTGCCCAAACTCAGTTAAATATATTTCTTTATGGCAAAGAGCAATTAGCTGCTAGAGGAGAAATTACAGCCAATACTGACGGTTTAGAAACTCATACACTGGATCTTCAGGCTTTGATTGAAGCAGCGCTTAATTACTTTTTTGGTGTTGGGAATAGAGAAACACTTGAGTCAACAACTAGTAATGAGCGAGTGCAAGGTAAACTATTATCATCACGCTTTCAAAAGTCCTTGTCTAAAAACTCTCAGTTGGAAAACCAGGATTTAACAGATGATCCTTGGCTAACATGGAATGATTTATTTGGCGACACCGAAACCATTGCCCAAAAGCCAGTTATACCTTCTGGAAGGACAAATCCTGCTTTAGCCTCAAGTTTATCAGCAGGACATTTTCCACAAAATCATTTAACTGTAAAACAACCTAAAGTTGGATCTGGTTTGGCGCGAAGAAGTCAAAAAACATCTGGAAAAGTTGTCTCTACAAAACAAAGCCGAACTAGCATTTCCCAATCTAAAAGCGAGAGTCAGAAAGGGGAAATTTTACACCAGGAATTTCACCAAAGCAGTCAAGTTGAGGCGCAACCAGACTGGATAGAAACCAAAGCAACTTCAATAGGTTACGAAAAGCACCCCTTAGAGCAACTTCTAGAATGGGTTGATTATGCTATGCTCTGGCTAGAAGAGAGATTTGTAAAGATTTTTCAATCGTTACGACAACTATGGCAGGGTAAATAAGTCGTAATTGGTAATTAAGATTTTTTAAATCCCATCTGGTTTTACAGGTTAACATCTTGTAGCCTGATTTTGGATTATTTCGTGTAAGTTGGTAGATATTTTTTAAAAAACTATTATAATATTTACAATTTTCCAATTAAAGGATAATTTGGATTATCTATAATGTTATTGGTGGTTGTCTAAGTGAAAATTGTTGTTTACTGTAAATATTTCAATTTCAAAAATCCACTAGATAAACCGAAAATTGAGACATTTGTGGTAAATGTGCCTCAAATTCCTAAAATAGGTGAAACAATTGTAGTAGAAAGAATTTCACCCCAAAAGCAGTTTGTAATTATTTTTGAATACATTGTCACAGCAGTGCAATTTAACGCCTCTAAAGAATCGGCTGACTCAGCAGATGCTCAGGTAAACGCATTTTTAAATCACTGTTGGGAGGGAACATCAAATTTCAAAGTTACAAACTTTTTAGAACAATAAACCCTCACAACAACATTTAACTCATCCCCCGGCTTCAAGCTGGGGAATTTCAAGTCATTAGTAGTTATACGAGATTTTTCGTGTTTAATAATACTAATGACTATTGACCAAGACGACTTGGCGACAATTCCTCCCGTACCGTGAAGGAACGGGCTTCCAAGTCGTCTTTCGGTGATTGAGGAAATAACGTAACAATTTGGCTCCTGTTGGTTATTAATAATTAGTTGACATGTTAGTAGCTTGCTGGGAAAATACGTAAAAAACTAACCAGATGATTGACCATAGCGATCGCCTCGTGTCTCGTAGAGAAGGGAGATTTCAGGGTGTTGGAGGACTTGACCTGTATTACCAAAGCTGGTATCCAGAGGGTAAAGTACGGGCAATATTAGCCATTGTGCATGGACTCGGAGGCCACAGCGATCGCTACAATAATATAGTTCAGCATTTGATACCCAAACAATATGCTGTCTACGCCTTAGATTTGCGTGGTCATGGACGCTCATCAGGTCAGCGAGGCTATATCAACGCTTGGAGTGAGTTTTGCGAAGATTTAGGAGCCTTTTTACAGTTAATTCAGACTCAGAATTCTGGCTGCCCAATTTTTCTTTTGGGTCATAGTTTAGGCGGGGTGATTGTCTTAGATTATATTCTACGCCATCCCCAAATAGCATCAGTTTTGCAAGGTGCGATCGCTCTAGCGCCAAGCTTAGGAAAAGTTGGGGTTTCACCTATTCGGGTGCTTTTAGGAAAAATGCTCTCACGAGTGTGGCCGCGTTTTACCCTGAATACAGGCATTGACCTGAGTGCTGGTTCACGAGATCAGCAAGTTTTAGCCGCATTCGCCCAGGATACACTGCGCCATACCCTTGCTACTGCCCGTCTGGCTACAGAATTTTTTGCAACAGTTGATTGGATTTATGCTCACGCAGCTGATTGGCAATTACCATTGTTGATTCTCCACGGTGGTGCAGACCGAGTTGCTTTACCTGCGGGAAGTGATATCTTTTATCAACGGGTAAACTGCACAGATAAGCTGAGAATCGAGTATCCGGGAGCCTATCACGAAATTCATTGTGACCTAAATTACCACGAGGTACTAGCTGATTTAGAAGATTGGTTGGAGCGACATCTACCACCTCAGACGGCGCAGTTAGGACGGGGAAGCGCTGAGTTAGAGTTTCCTGGTTCTTAGCTGCATAACTAAAAATTTATGTGAATCAACAAAAATAATTAGTATTGTGTTGGAAAAATTTACTTATTGAAGTTGTCAACTAGCAATTATTTATCAATAGCTTAGAAATATTGACAACCAATCAAGGCTCACAGAATCCTGTAGCTCTCATGAGGAGCCATTTATAGCTTATTTTCTTACATCGAACTCAGGTAAATGTTAGTCATACCTTGAAATATCTGGTGGGCGATTTTATCTACTACGTTACCAGAGCGATCGCATTCACTTCCATCAAACAGGCGATCGCACATTGAATAATACAGGATTACTATTTGATTTTTGAACGGAATTAGGTATTGTAGAGTGTGTTAGAACGAAGTTCGTAACGCACTATTATCAAGGGTTTGATGCCGTACTCTCTGTGCTAACACATCCTACAGATATTTTCAGAAATCAAACCGGATTCCTATAATTACAGTGTTGTTGGATTAACCGCTACAATTCCTTCAGAGGCATAGCAAATGAAATCTTTAGTATTTAATGTCAAAATATGCGTCAACATCATAATCTGACAGCACTGGTAAAGTAGACCCAACATATAGCGCAAATTCGTCAGCTAACTTATCTGCAATTAGTTCAAACTCCTCATTATTTAGTTGATCTTGTGTCTGAAACTTCGCCATCAACTGAGCGTGTTTTTTTTGTTGACCTTTACGCTGTTGGTCTTGAAAAATTAGCTCTTGAAGATATTCACTAGCTGAACTATAACCGCCCTTAGCTACTTGTTCCTCGACAAAGACTTTCATTGACTCAGGCAAGGAAATTTGAATGTCAGTCATACTATGAGAGTTCCGGTAGGCTGATTTTATCTACTACCTTACCAGAGCGATCGCATATTCAAATCCAGAGTCTGTCTCGGAAGCCCCCACCAAAATCGGGAAGGACGATTTAGTGGTGGGAGATGTCACAGAAGAATTAGTTTTTACCTTTGAAAGAGTTTAGCCATTCTTGAACTTGTTCGCGGGCAATATCGCGTCCCCCAAGACCAAAGGCTAAAGCAATAGCAACTGCGATCGCACCGAGTAAAAGTCCAAAAGCTAAATTCACAATATCACTGGCAACTCCAATCTGTTGCAGTGCCATTGCAGAAACCAAAACAATGATGGCAATTCGCGCTACTTGTCCTAAAATCTGGGCTTGGCGATCGCCGGAACTGGTAATGATGTTAAAAGCCAGATTTGCTAAGAATAAACCAATGGCAAATATCACCAATCCCGCCAAAATCCGCCCGAATATAATCACAATCCCAGACACTAATGCTGTCAGGGCTGGAATATTCAAAATATTCACCGCCGCCACCGTTGCAAACAGCATGATCCCCACTAAGGCAACAATGCCTGCAATTTCCGATGGTGTGCGGGTTGGAATCGGCGGGGTTGTTGATTCTGTTGAAACTACGATTCGTCTACTGGGTGTTGTCAGACCCAAAATAGTGAAAATGTTATTAAACCCTAAATTGGTGAGGATACTTGTAACCAAATCCGCGATAAACCGCCCCACGAAATAGGCAACAATCAAAATTGCCAGGGCTGTAAAGATGGCAGGGAGGGCGTTGAGAATCTGTTGCAGCATGGCGATCGCAGGCACAGAGATCGCATTAATTTCTAGGGCATTGAGGGCTGCGATCGCTACAGGAATCAAAATCAAAACATAGACAATTGTGCCGATAATATTCGATAGAGGTTGCACCCCCGCAGTCGCAGATAATCCCAACCGACTACCTAAATGGTCAATACCAGTTGTCGCTAGCAAGTTTGTTACAATCCGCCGCACCACATTAGCTATAAACCAACCAACTACAGCAATTAGCGCCGCCGCTAAAATGTTCGGCAGAATTAGCAGAACTTCTGTAATAAGAGCTTGTACTGGTTGTAGAGCCTGCCTGAGTTCGAGAGTATCTAAAACGGGGGCCAGAAACAGTAAAAATATAAACCAATACAGAGCATTGCCAATCGTCTCACTCAAAGACAACTGATTGAGACTGGGTGCGCTGTCTTCTGGTTCTGGATTCAAACGCTCATCCAGGTTAAATGCCTGCAATGAGCGCACAGTGATAATCTTCACAATAGTCGCCAAAAACCAGGCGGTTACCAAAAGGATTCCTGCACCAACCAACTTTGGTAAAAAGCCAATAAGTTGATTGAGAAAATTATTCAGAGGTCGAGACGCTACCTCCAGATCCAATGCCTGTAAAACAGCTACCGCCGTCAACAGAATAATGCTCCAAAAGACTAAGCTGGAGATTAATTTCTCCACTTGCGGAACATCTTGACGACCCGTTATCCCTGCGGCAATGCGGTTATCTATATTTGTACGATTGAGGATTCCTCGCGTCAGCGCCGCCGCGCCCAACGCAATTAGCCAACCTGCTACCAAAATTGCCACTGCCCCCAACAGACGGGGTATAAACAGAATCAACTGTTGAACAATACCTTGTACATCAGCAATTCCTTGATTCACTGGTGGTTGTAGCGGTTGCAGGCTGGGCGATTGTGCCAAAAATTGCTGTACCCTCGTGGACAAAGCAACTCCTATCACCTGGGTTATTCCTTGCCAAGTTGTATTCATGGTTTTCGGGAATTAAGCTTAAGTATTCACCGCAAACACTGACTCAGTGTTTTGCCTATCAATTTACCAGTAAAAACATACATTTATGCCATTGATATCAAGAGTAATTTTTGACTTTGTTACTAATATTTGATTTAATCTACTGACAGTGCTGAATTTTGCGTTACTCTAATTGCAGCAACAGCATCAGAGATATAGAATGTCCCAAGTCTTGGAACAATCGATTCAAATTAATGCTACAGCTACGGTGGTAGAGCGCTGTATTAGCGATTTAGCTCTCATGCATCGCTGGCTCAACCCAGTTCTGCGTTGCGAACCTGTGGGTGAAGCTTGGAGTACTGATGTTGGCAGTAAAAGTCGTTTTATCATTCAAATTCCTCTACTGAAACCCACGTTGAATAGCGTAGTTGTAGAACGACAACCGGGTTTGGTAGTTTGGGAATTTCAGGGATTTTTTCAAGGGCGCGATCGCTGGGAATGTCAGCCAACAGAAAAGGGAACGCTCTTACTCAACCGCTTTGAGTACAATATCCCTAACCCCTTAGTGAGTTGGGGTTTTAACACCTTTGCCGCATCTTGGACAAAAGAAGATATGCAAGCCCAGCTGCGTCGCCTCAAACGAGTTGCAGAAAATTTGTAATTCGTAATTGGGTATTGGGCAGTGGGCATTGGGCATTGGGCATGGGTAAGAGGACTTGGGGACTCTTGAGAATTGGGGACAAGGGGAAAGACTTGTTTCAAGTTCTCACCTCTTGTCCCCTTGTCCCCTTGTCTCCCCTGCCTCCCCTGCTTCCCCTGCTCCCCCTGCTCCCCCTGCTCCCTCATCCCCACTCCCCACTCCCGATTCCCTACTCCTCTTTCCCCAATTCCGTAAGTAGCCGCCGAATTACAGATGCATCCTGGGCATCGGGAACTTTTGCTAAGTAATTTTGTAAGTCGTCTACGGCTTGGGGGTAGTAACCGAGTTGATAATAGATTAGACCGCGATCGCGTAACTCTAAAGTTAAACCAGGAAATAGCAACAAAATTCGTTCAACTGCTGCCAGTGTTTTTTCTAATTCTTGCTGTTTAAGGTAAATAAATTTTAAATTTGTCAGCATCCGTGCCAAAAATTGCCGATTACTGACTACAGCTAAAAATTCTGGTTGTAGCGTTACAGGTTGCTGATAAAGTTGAGACAGCCGTTCTTCACAATCTTGAGCAAATATTATTTCACCGCCATTGAAGGCATCCACAAAAATCTCTATATCTGGAATATCTGGGCGGATTAGGAAATGTCCTGGCATCCCCACACCCACCATCGGGAAATCGATCCGTCTGGCAACTTCCAGATAAACCAGCGCCAAGCTAATAGGAATACCTAGCCGACGGTCAATTACATCATTAAAAAAGCTGTTACGTGGGTCGTAATAGTCAACTTTGTTACCAGAAAACTTTAAATCTTCGTAAAGATATTGGTTAATACTTTGAACCATCCGCAAAGGATATCGTGAATCAGGCAGGCGTTCTTGAAGCTCCCATGCCATTGTATCAAGGGCGTTGAGATATTCCTCTGGGTCTAGCTTGGGATATTCTTCTTGTGCAATATATAAAGCTGCCTTTGCTAGGTCAATGTGTTCGTCAGACTGTTGAATCTCTTGATAAAAATATTGTCGTGCTGACGAGAAATTCATAAGCTGTTGCTTGGTGGAAGTGTGAGGATGAAGCGAAAGCGGCTTGGCTAAACTGAAAATAGTTTTTTGTACCTATTTTTATATTAGGGATATTCAGAAGATTTGGAAATCTAATTTGTGCATAACTTTCATGACCTTAATCTATCCAGGGGATGGAATTAGATTAATGTAGCTATTTTATGTTGACTAATATGCAGTTTTATGATATAGCTGTGTGCTAAATCTGTTTTGAGCAATGTAATGTAAAGATGTATGGAATCAAAGTACCAATTAGTAATTATTAATTACTCAGATTCCGAAATGGCGTTGAGAGGATGTGTAGTAACTATTTGAATAAATGGTATTAAGCTGCTCTTTCTGCGATCGCTAGGGAGGGCAGATTTTTTATGTAAGCTTTCTTAACGTAGTATAAGCCTAAAGATGTATGGTATTCCAATACTGTTCGGTTAAGGATTTTTAACTCGGAATTAGGTTTCGGGAAAAGGTTAAAGGTTTTTTCTTTCCCCTTTCCCCTTCCCCTTTTCCCCAAAACCCGACAAGTATTGTATGGTATCCCAGTAGCAATTAGTGATTATTAATTACTCAGATTCCGAAATCGCGTTAAGAGGATGTGTAGTAACTATTTGAATAAATGGTATTAAGCTGCTCTTTCTGCGATCGCTAGGGAGAGCAGATTTTTTATGTAAACTTTTCTAACGGAATTTAGCAAGCGTTAGCGTACCACTCCGTGGAAACAAGCTACGCAAAGCGTCTTGTAGAGAAGTTCGCCGCAGGCATCGCTACCCTAAGTTTTTAACCACTACAGTTTTAATCGGTAAGTATCATAACAGTGTGTCACCATGATCTTTTAGATGTAATTATAAGTACAGATAGTGCTTACGCATAATTACGTTGATAAATCTGTCTTAAAGGAACAACTTAAGTTTACAAAATTTTAGTCAACTATTCATTTGATCCCGCTTCTACAAGTCTCATTAAATCTAAGTTTTGGCTGTTATTTATTCTAATTTAGAATGTAATTCTTATGTGAATACACGCAAAAAATCTAGTCACTAATAAAATTTGCCACTAATCTAAGTGAATAAGCAAGTGAGGAAAACACAGATAAAACCTCTTTAAATAACTAGAAGACAAAAGCTAAGTTAAAAACTTTAGTTATTTTCACTAGTGCTTATATCTGCGATCGCTGCAAGAGGCTTATTTATAGCTTCTTGTACAGGATGCGTTATGTCAATTATGTCCAAATGCTTGGCAAGCCTAAATATTTTTCTACTCAAGCATTTTTATTATTCACATCTGCTTTTTGGAACTAATAAGGTCAATCATGAAAATTTCTAACTTTGTTCGTGCAACACTCACGGCAGCATCTTGTTGTCTGTCTGTTTTAGCTATTTCAACCAGCGCCCACGCTGCCACTTTGGTTCCCGTTGATTTGGAATTGTCTTTACTTGTTGATGTTTCTGGAAGCGTAGATAATAGCGAGTTCAATCTGCAAAAACAAGGCTATGTTAATGCTTTCTCAAACGCCGACCTTTTTAATAATTTTATCTCTAAAGGAAATCTGGGCAAGATTGCAGTAAACCTGATTTACTGGTCTGGTGTGAACCAGCAGCAAGAAGTTGTAGGGTGGAGTTTGATCGATAGTGTAGCTGCTGCACAGACTTTTGCTAATAATATAGCAGCAACGACGCGTAGCTTCAATGGCAGTACTGCTATTGGTTCTGCACTCAATTTTGCCGCACCTAAATTCTTCAATAATGACTACGATGGTGCACGCCAAGTTATCGATGTGTCTGGTGACGGTGCTACAAACGAAGGTGCTAATACAATAGCTGCCCGCAATGCTGCTCTAGCACTAGGTGTCGATGCGATTAACGGTGTAATTATCGGGAACGAAGTTGGACTTCAAGCCTTCTATCAAAATAATGTAATTGGCGGTACCAATGCCAATGGTGACCCCGCTTTTGTTCTAGCAGCACAGAACTTCCAAGACTTTGGTGCTGCAATTGATAAAAAAATTAAGGCAGAAATCAAGCCAACCTCTGTTCCTGAACCAGCTTCTATAGTAGGCTTGCTAGTTTTTGGTACTATTGGTGCTAGTTCAATACTCAAACGCAATAAGAAATTCCAAGCTGATTGTTAACAGTTAAGCGACAAAGGCTTGCCTTCACTGAAAACTGTTTTTTTGTCCCTGTGTAATATCGGCTGTGTCTGGCGAACAGACACAGCATTTTTATTGTTAGGACTTACGCACACTCTACGAATTCTCGGCGCTCTTGGCGTCTTGGCGGTTCGAGAAATTAAGCTTTTTAGCAATTTTTGCGTAAGTCCTAATTGTGTTGACACGCATAACGCTTGTACCGCTATTTAAGCGGCTTAAAATGAGCTTGGTGAAAAACTAGGGTGTTAATTGGATAAAGAATAAGCATCCGCTTGTCTAGACAAGCTTTTCAGGATGAGGGTTGCAGCTAAAACAGCCAAGCTGCTTTTTAAGGAATTACTAAGGGAGTTATGTCCCCGTCCGGTGCTACAGTGAAAGGTGACATTGCTTATTCTTATGTCTTTTCCGACCGTATCTGAAATATAGCTTCAATCATTAGGCGCAGCATGGTCACAACCGCAGAAAAAACAAACATTGGCTACATTACCCAAATCATTGGCCCAGTTGTAGACGTTAAATTTCCCGGCGGGAAATTGCCACAAATCTACAACGCTTTGAAAATCGTTGGCACCAACGAAAGTGGACAGGAAATCAACATCACCGTTGAAGTACAGCAACTGCTGGGCGACAACCAAGTGCGGACTGTTGCGATGAGTTCCACTGAAGGCTTAGTGCGCGGTTTTGAAGTCACCGATACAGGCGCTCCCATTACCGTGCCAGTTGGTAAAGCCACTTTGGGCCGGATTTTCAACGTCCTTGGCGAACCTGTGGATAACAGGGGGCCTGTAAATGCTGAAGCAAGTTTACCCATCCACCGCTCTGCTCCCAAATTCACCGACCTGGAAACCAAACCTTCGGTGTTTGAAACTGGGATTAAAGTTGTTGACCTTCTGACTCCCTATCGACGCGGCGGTAAGATTGGTCTGTTCGGCGGTGCTGGTGTTGGTAAAACCGTGATCATGATGGAGTTGATCAACAACATCGCTACCCAGCATGGTGGAGTATCGGTATTTGCTGGCGTGGGTGAGCGCACCCGTGAAGGCAATGACCTCTACAACGAAATGATTGAATCTGGGGTTATCAATAACGAGAACCTTAACGAATCAAAAATTGCTCTAGTCTACGGTCAAATGAACGAACCACCCGGAGCGAGAATGCGGGTTGGTCTTTCGGGATTAACAGTAGCAGAGTACTTCCGGGATGTGAACAAACAGGATGTGCTGCTGTTTATTGACAACATCTTCCGATTTGTGCAAGCAGGTTCGGAAGTATCCGCGCTACTGGGACGGATGCCTTCTGCGGTAGGATATCAGCCCACATTAGGAACCGACGTAGGTGAACTGCAAGAGCGGATTACCTCAACAACAGAGGGTTCCATTACCTCCATTCAAGCAGTGTACGTACCTGCGGATGACCTCACTGACCCTGCACCTGCTACCACCTTCGCCCACTTGGACGGAACTACAGTACTATCTCGTGGTTTGGCAGCTAAAGGAATTTATCCCGCAGTTGACCCCCTTGGTTCCACTTCCACCATGCTCCAGCCAAATATTGTAGGTGACGAACACTACAATACTGCCCGCGCGGTGCAATCAACTCTGCAACGTTATAAAGAACTCCAAGACATTATCGCCATTCTCGGTCTAGATGAATTGTCTGAAGAAGACCGTCTAATCGTGGCGCGGGCGCGGAAAGTTGAGCGCTTCTTATCTCAGCCATTCTTTGTAGCAGAAGTATTTACTGGTTCTCCTGGTAAATATGTGAAGTTGGAAGATACCATCAAAGGCTTCCAAAAAATTCTGTCTGGTGAGTTGGATGCTCTGCCAGAACAGGCTTTCTACTTGGTTGGCGATATTAACGAAGCGATCGCTAAAGCTGAAAAAATCAAAGGTTAGTCATTAGTCGTTAGTCATTAGTCATTGGTCATTGGTCATTAGTCATTAGTTCAAGTGCTAATGACTAATGGCAATTACAAATGACAAAGGATAAAAGACATAGACGCCCTTTGGGCGGCTTCCCGTAGGGTAGGACAAAGGACAAAGGACAAAAGACAAATGACATTAACCGTTCGTGTAATTTCCCCAGACAAAACAGTATGGGATGCCCCAGCTGAAGAAGTAGTTTTACCTAGCACCACTGGTCAATTAGGTATCTTAACTGGACACGCACCACTGTTGACCGCCCTTGATACTGGTGTAATGCGAGTTCGCGGCGCTAAAAATCAGAATTGGGAAGCGATCGCCCTTTTGGGTGGTTTTGCCGAAGTCGAAGAAAATGAAGTGACAATTCTGGTTAACGGCGCTGAACGTGGCGACAAAATTAACCTTGATGAAGCCCGTACTGCTTACAATCAAGCAGAAGCGCGTCTAAGTCAAGTGTCAGCAGACGATCGCCAAGCCCAAATTCAAGCAACCCAAGCCTTCAAACGCGCCCGCGCTCGGTTTCAAGCGGCTGGCGGTTTGGTCTAATTTTACTTTCTATTTCAACTTTGTAGTAGGACTTACGCACACTCTACGAATTCTCGGCGCTCTTGGCGTCTTGGCGGTTCGAGAAATTAAGCTTTTTAGCAATTTTTGCGTAAGTCCTATGTAGGTTGGGTAATGTCCAACCTACAAATTATTTATGAACAACTCAGAAGTCAGAAATCAGTATTAATTCTGTATGGGTGCTAAAAGTTTCTCCGTAAATAAATGGAGTATTCTGAATCCTTATTTATTAAATTTAAAAAAATTACGCCAAGTTTAAGAAATCGAGCCAAGCCTTGGTGAAGTGTTAACTTAGCTAATTAGTTGCCCAGATGGGCACAGATTATGAAAAGGTTTTCATCTTTACTTGGTACTCGTAGACAAAATAAGGTAGCTCGCTTTGCAGCATCTGTCGTAGCGACATTAGCGATCGCTGCGCCAACGTCTTTGACGATGGCTGGAAGTATTCACTCTGCCAATGCCACGCCTGTAAAAACAACTACAGCATCAGTCCAGCTAAATCAGACCAAACCAAATATTGCTCAGTTACAAATTAGCAGGACTCAATATCAAGCTGCTGGAATTAATCCTGTTGTAGTGGTTCCAATTCTACTTGTTGGTGGTTTAGTCATATTTGTCCCCCTATTCTTTGGCGGACTTGTAGTAATTGGCGAACGTGAAGTCGGTATTGTAGTTAGGAAATTTACCCTTTCCGGGCGCGGACTCCCCGCCGGAAGTTTGATTGCTCTCAACGGGGAAGCTGGCTTGCAGGCAGATACTTTAGCTCCTGGCTGGCATTGGGGCTATGGGCCTTGGCAGTATTCTGTAAAAAAAGAGCCGGTAATTGTCGTTCCCCAAGGGGAAATCGCTTTGATTGTGGCGGCAGATGGGGCATCCAACCCACCAGAGCGGATTTTGGGTAAAATTGTCAGTTGTGACAACTTCCAAGATGCTCGGAAATTCCTCACGCAAGGTGGAGAAAAAGGGCGACAAATGGGTTTTCTCACCGCCGGGACTTACCGCATCAACACCGCGCTGTTTAAAGTGATTACAGCAGCAAATGCTAGCGCTCATGGCATGAGTCCACAACAGTTGCACATTCATGAAATAGCAGCAGAGAAAGTTGGTATTGTTACTACTTTGGATGGTTCATCGATTGCAGCAGGTGAAATCGCTGGACGCATTATTCCTGGGCATGATAATTTCCAAAATGGTCAAAAATTTATCGATGCTGGGGGGCAACGCGGTTTACAAGAACAGGTATTATTATCAGGTTCGTGGAACCTGAACCCTTGGTTGGTAAATATTGAACAAGTACCGATGACTGAAATCCCTATCGGTTATGTGGGCGTGGTGATTTCTTTCGTAGGCAAAGAACATCAAGATGTGAGCGGAGCAGCTTTCACCCACGGGAATTTGGTAAATCAAGGACATAAAGGCGTTTGGGTTGAGCCGTTGTATCCTGGGAAACACCCGCTCAATACTAAGGTGATGAAAATTGAGCTAGTACCAACAACAAATATTGTCTTAAACTTCACTGAAAGAATCATTGGAAACCACGGTTATGATACCAACTTGCAGGCGCTGAAACTGCTTTCATTTGATGGTTTTAGCTTTAGTTTAGAGATATTCCAAATTATCCATATTGGTGCTTCAGATGCACCGAAAGTGATTTCACGCTTAGGTTCAATGCAAAACGTTATCGATCAGGTTTTGCGTCCAATTGTGGGGAATTATTTCCGCAACTCGGCTCAAGAGTATACTATCTTGGATTTCTTAATTGCCCGAAGTGAGCGCCAAGCTGAAGCCTCCGAATACGTTAAATCTGCCTTGCGTGCTTATGATGTGCAAGCAGTGGATTCATTAATTGGTCTGATTACCCCACCACAAGAATTAATGCATACACTCACAGAACGTAAAATTGCTGAGGAACAACGCAAAACTTACGAAGTTCAGCAGATGGCGCAAACCCAACGGCAGCAACTTGTCCGCGAAACGGCATTGGCTGAGATTCAGCAAGAAATGGTGGAATCAGAGCAGAGTGTACAGATTGCTGACCTGAAAGCCCAAGCCCAAATCAAGCAGGCGAATGGTGAAGCTGAGGGGACAAAACTCAGGGCAATTGCTGAGGCTGAAGGTATTCGGGCCACAGGTAACGCCAAAGCTGAAACCTACCGCGCTGGTGTAGAAGCCTTGGGTTCACAAGGTTATACAGCAATGCAACTAATGCAGATTATAGGCGATCGCAATGTCCGCTTGATTCCAGATGTCTTAGTTGGCAGTAACGGCAGCAATAACGGCTTAGTGGATGGGCTACTATCGATGATTCTATGGAATCAAACTGGTAAGGGTGAATTGACACCAACACCTTTGCATCCACAACCAGTAGTTACCAAAGGACAACCAACTACAGACAATGGTCTTCCACCGATAGTTGTGAATTTTCCTGTAGATAAGTAACATCAGGAATATGAGGTAAGGGCATAACATTGTTCTGCCCTTCCAAAAAACAAATGACAGTATCTTATTGTGGGCATTTTGCCCACCTTGTAGGTAGAGAAATTTTGCTTTTACAAGAACGTTATCGTTTAATCAAGCAGATTGGTAAAGGGGGATTCTCTAAAACCTTCCTCGCTGTAGATGAGGGTGAGTTTCCTCCAATTCCTTGCGTCGTTCAAGAATTATCGCAAGAATATGAGACTTCTATTACTTTTGGGCAAAAGGCGCAACAACTAGAAAAATTAGGGAAGCATCCGCAAATTCCCGCATTACTAAATTATTTTCAGCAAGATGGGCATTTCTATTTAGTGCAGGAGTTTATTGCAGGCACTAATTTAGCTCAAGTGGTTGAGGAAGAAGGCGCTTTTAATGAAACTCAGATTTGGCAACTTTTAGAAGATGTGTTGCCAGTTTTGCAGTTTATGAGCGATGCCTGCGGCGGGCTACGCCTACGCAACATCATCCACCGCGATATTAAACCCCAAAATATCATCCGTAGATCCCCAATTACTAAAAAGGGGAATTTCGTTATAGTCGATTTTACCACTGCGAAAATCGTCACAGAAATTGATCAGCTAACATTTGAAACCAGTATCGGTAGTCCAGAATACGCAGCACCAGAACAAGCAAAGGGAAAAGCCGTTTTTGCTAGTGATTTATATAGCTTGGGTGTAACTTGTATTTACTTACTTACCCAGATTCCTCCCTTTGATTTATATGATATTGCTAACGATCGCTGGGTTTGGCAAGAATATCTTACTACTAAGGTAAGCGATGTCTGGCGACAAGACTCAAAGAGTCTACGCTTGGCGCAAATTCTCGACAAGCTGCTGCAAAAGTCTCTTAACCGCCGCTTTCAATCAGCTGATGAAGTTATGCAAGCAATGGGTATGGAATTTAAAACTCAAAATTTTAAATTACCAAATCCTCCTTGGCGATGCTTACATACATTAACTGGGCATTCTGGGACATTAAGTAGTGTGAATGCCCTTGCCATTAGTCCTGACGGTTACACTTTAGCCAGTGCTAGTGATGACAAAAACATCAAATTGTGGGATTTAAATACTAAAAAAGTCCTAGCTAGCTTATCAGGACATTCCCAAGCTGTAAAATCAGTTGCTTTCAGTCCTGATGGAAAAATTTTGGCAACTGCTAGCGACGATAAAACTATCAAATTGTGGCAGGTTGAGACATTAGAGGAAATCTGCACCCTCTTGGGACACGCACACGCTGTAAAATCAGTTGCTTTTAGTCCAGATGGGCAGATTCTCGCTAGTGGTAGCTGGGATAAGACAATTAAACTCTGGGATGTCAATACAGGCAAAGAAATTTGCACCATAGCTGGACACCAATTACAGGTCAATTCAGTAGCATTTAGTCCCCAAGGACAACTTTTAGCCAGCGCTAGTTATGACAGAACAATTCGCCTGTGGCAGATACCAACAAGAGGTAGGGGAGCAGGGAGCAGGGGGCAGGGGGATATGAATAGTGCTGAGTTAAAAGACCACTCACAAGGGGCAAAGAACATTCCCCTTTTCCCCCAGCCCCATTCCCCCTTGCCTCCTGTTGAAAACCGCCCATGCAGCTTGTTAGGCACCCTTTCGGGTCATGCATGGGCGGTTTTGACAGTCGCTTTTAGTCCCGATGGTCAAATTTTGGCGACGGGTAGTGATGATAACACTATTAAATTGTGGGAGGTAAACACTGGTCAGCTAATTTGCACACTTGTAGGCCATTCTTGGTCTGTGGTGGCTGTGGCTTTTACTGCCGATGGCGAAACACTCCTAAGTGCAAGTTGCGACAAAACAGTTAAACTTTGGAGGGTAAGCACAGCAGAAGAGATTGTTACTCTCTCTGGTCATGTAGACTCAGTATCTGCTGTTGCTGTGAGCAAAGTTACACAATTAATTGCAAGTGGCAGTCGGGACAAGACTATCAAACTGTGGCAGCTTGTAGAACAGGACAATAGCTAATTTTGTAATATCAAGCGCTACCTGTGAAGGCAACTTCTGGAAATTTCAATTGAGCTTCTGCCATTGGACGGTTTCTGCCTTCCTCTTGCCAATAGTTAATCACTTCTGTTGCTTTATTAAGCAACTCGACACGATCCACATCAGTAATCCAATGTTTGGACTCTAATTCCTTTTTTAACTCTTCCCAGGCATCATTTCTGGGCCAAAAAAAGTACTTAGTCAAGGGACTGGTGCCTTTGCCGACAATTTGATCCACTGCAAGAGCAACGTTCTCGTCTAACCACAGAATTTTCAAAATAAACTTGGTCAATCACACCTCCGGGAATTTCCGGGCATTACTGAACTAGGATAGCGATCGCTTATTTTAACGCAATACCCTATCAAATGACCAAACTGTGATTGGATTGGGCTAGCATAAGGTGTAAGTCGGCGCTCACAAAGATCCTTATGACTGAAACAGACCCATGATACAGAGCAAGTAAACTTGTTTATGAGAATTTTGACTTTTGACTTTTGACTTCGGAGTGAAGCGACGTGACTGCTCAAGTGCCCCAATCTCAAACAACATCTGGTTCAGATTTGTACGAGCAAGATTTCTACCTGTGGATTCAAACCACGGCAGAACTGCTCAAGCAAAAGAATTTTACACAACTGGACTTAGACAACTTGATTGAAGAAATTGAAACGATGGGCAGAAGTGAAAAGCGGGCATTGGAGAGCAATCTGGAAGTGTTGCTGATGCATCTGCTCAAATATCAAATTCAAACTCAAAGGCGCTCAAAAAGTTGGCAGTACACAATTTTGGAACACCGCAGGCGAGTCCAAAAAGCACTTCAGGAAAGTCCGAGTTTGAAACCTTACTTTGATCAGGTTTTTGACGAAAGCTATCAAACCGCTAGACGGCTGGCTGTCATTGAAACTGGATTAGATATCGCTATCTTCCCAGAAAAATCTCCCTTTACGCCAGAGCAAGCCCTCGACCCCGATTTTTTACCTGAGTGAGTCATGATCTCACGTTTTATGATGATTTAAAACTCTTTTGCTTCCTACTCCATGACTCAACAAACTTCTGTAAAAGCGATCGTTATTTTCGATATTGATGGTGTTGTGCGCGATGTTAGCGGTTCCTATCGCCGGGCGATCGCAGATACCGTAGAATATTTTACTACCCAAGCATATCGTCCAACCCCACTGGATATTGACCAACTGAAGTCTGAAGGTGTGTGGAATAACGATTGGGAAGCATCGCAGGAATTAATTTACCGCTACTTTGAAACCCAAGGACAGAGCCGAGAACAACTGCAATTAGATTACAGTGCGATCGTTGCTTTTTTTCAATCCCGCTACCGAGGTTCAGACCCAAATAATTTTACAGGGTATATCTGTAATGAACCCTTATTATTACAACCTAGCTATTTAGAGCAACTTACCCAAGCCGGGATTGCTTGGGGATTTTTTAGCGGTGCAACTCGTGCTTCCGCCAACTATGTATTAGAAAAACGCCTGGGCTTGGAATCTCCAGTGTTGATTGCGATGGAAGATGCGCCAGGAAAACCTGATCCTACGGGACTTTTCGCTACAGTTCGTGAATTAGATAATGGAATTGAGCAAAAATTAGCTGTAGTCTATGTGGGAGATACGGTAGCAGATATGTATACCGTCGAGAAAGCGCGGAGTCTAGATTCTGCTCACACTTGGCTTGGTGTAGGGGTTTTACCACCCCATGTGCAGGAAACAGCAGCGCGTAGTGATGCATACAGTGAGACACTAATAGCAGCCGGAGCAGCAGTAGTTTTGCGTAATGTGCAAGAATTGACTCCAAGGCAGATTCAAGAATTGGTAAGTTCATCTGCCCAATCTGTGGTCTAAGATTAATCAAGCTACGGGTGCATAAATGACTGACTGATAACAATTTTGCTTTAATCATTGGGAGATTAATAAAAATGTCTGCACTTAAACTGCCTAACGGCCCTAAAACTCACCCTTGGGTACAGACATATCAGTGGCTGACTAATCCTTTAGAGTATATGGAAGCCTGTGCTAAACGCTATGGTGATATCTTCACTCTTAGGATTGGCCCAGTTTTTACTCCCCAAGTATTCATTAGTAATCCCCAGGCAATTCAGCAGATTTTTACTACAGATCCAAAACAGTTGGACTCTGGTGAACACGCGGGTATTAAATCGCCTTTATTAGGACGGCAATCATTATTAGCTCTAGAAGGTAAGCCTCACCAGCGCCAACGAAAGTTGTTGACACCCCCTTTACATGGAGAAAGAATGCTGGCTTATGGTCAGTTAACCCGTGACATCACTGAGCAAGTGATTAGTCAATGGCAAGTTGGGGAATCCTTTTCAGTTCTGCCATCTATGCAAGAAATCTCCTTAGAGGTGATTTTGAAAGCTGTATTTGGTCTAACAGATGGTCCACGTTATGAAAAACTCAAGGAAGTGCTGCTGAAAATCCTGAATCCACAGCAACCTTTTATTACGGCAATGATGCTTGTTTTCCCATCACTGCAACGAGATTTAGGTTCTTGGAGTCCTTGGGGAAAATTTTTGCGTTTACGAGAGCAAATGGATGAACTCATATATGCTGAGATTCAAGAACGCAAACAGCAACCTGACCCATCTCGGACTGATATCCTATCTTTGATGATGGCAGCTTGTGATGAAGAGGGGCAGTCGATGACTGATGTAGAGTTACGCGATGAGTTAATTACCCTCTTGGTGGCGGGTCACGAAACTACTGCAACTTCTTTAGCATGGGCTTTCTACTGGATTCACCATTTGCCAGAGGTGCGTGCAAAACTACTGCAAGAACTAGATAGCCTGGGCGAAAACCCCGATCCAAATGCTATTTTGCGATTGCCCTATTTGAGTGCTGTTTGTTCGGAAACTCTACGCCTGTATCCAGTGGCAATGTTGGCATTAAATCGCTTGGTTAAATCTTCGTTAGAAGTCATGGGTTATCAGTTAAATCCTGGTACTGTGATAATTCCCTGCATTTATCTGACCCATCATCGAGAAGATTTATATCCCCAGTCGAAGCAATTTAAACCAGAGCGTTTTCTGGAACGGCAATTTACCCCTTTTGAGTATTTACCTTTTGGTGGCGGGAACCGTCGCTGTATTGGCATGGCATTTGCGCTGTTTGAGATGAAGGTGGTTTTGGCAACAGTGCTGTCTCGCTGGCAGATGGAGTTAGCTGATAGCAAACCAGTGCAGCCAGCCCGTAAGGGGGCGCTATTGGGGCCAGGAGGAAGTGTACAGATGATAGTGACCGGGAAGCGTGAGCAAAATCAGGCAGTTCAGGAGACTAGTTTGGTTTAAAGCCAATGATTTATCATCAAGCTGCTAGCGCAAGGCATACAGATTAAAAATCTTAGAACCCTTGAAAATAGGTTCCTGCTCAATTGTAATTTTGCTCAATCCCTGTTCTTTTAGTAAAGTTGTAATTTTTTCAACTCTGCTATCAAAATCATGAACTTCAACGACCACTTGCTTGATTATTTGCCAATGCGGTTCTTCTATGCCTAACAGGACATCTAACTCGCTTTTCTCCACATCCACTTTCAGTAAATCAATCTGCTGAATATTATGATTGCGAACGATATCTGATATAGTTCTTAACTGGCAATTGACTGGTTCTATTTGAAAAGCTTTTTCTAATTTAAAGTCGAGAATAAACGATCTAAGGAATGGAGGAAGCCAACGGAGCCAACGAATAAATGGAGGAGCATCTTTGAGATTTTTCAGGACAGTCCTCTTTAATTGCTCGCGATCCTCCTTTAAGCCTTCTGGGTATGCGTTAGATAAAGGTGTAGCGTTGGGATAGTAAGCAAAGGTCATTATCTTTGCCTCCCTTGAAAGTCCACAGGGAAATACTCTGAGTTTTTCTGGATCAACACGTTGAGCATTAGCGTGCAGCACATCAAAAATAGCTGGGATAGGCTCGAACGCATAAACATTAACATTTTGATTACACAGATGATATACGCAAAGGGTAAATAAACCAATGTTGGCTCCCACATCAAAAACAGTATCATCCTCGTGTAACTCTATCCCATTCCTGAAATATTCCTGGATTTGTTCGTAAAGAGTAAGTACTTCTTCTTCTCGCAAATAAAAGATTTTCATCCCATTGGGAAGTATCGTTTCGCAAGTTAAAGCTGTCATATATAAATCCCCAATGTAATAAAACTAAAGCAACAATTCTCTGAAAAATTCCCGGATCATTTAGCATCAGAAAGTACAGGCTTTCCTGTAGCAACGACTTGTTCCACAATATCAATGGCTCGACTCACACCCCCTGCTTTCTGAATCGCCTCTTGTAACCTAACTGCATTTTTTTTATAAGAATCTTCCGTTAGCACTTTTTGTATAGCGGCTCGCAACCGGGGAACATTCAATCGATTTAGGGGAATCATTTCACCAGCACCAGCCCAAACTAAACGTGCTGCTACACCTGGTTGATCATTGGTAATTGGTATTGCCACCATCGGCACCCCATTACTCAGAGATTCCAAAGTGGTATTCATGCCAGCATGGGTAATGGTGAGAGTAGCTTTTTGCAGCAATTCCAGTTGGGGTGCATAACCAACAACCAAGGGATTTCCGGGTAGCTCTTGCAGAGACTCTGGAGTTGCAGAACCACCTAAAGAAATAACTAATTGAGCATTTAATTCGTTACAAGCTTCGGCAAAAAAGTTGAAAATTCTCAATAGGCGATTTTGTACAGTCCCCATCGAAGCGTAAATTAACGGTTGCCCAGACAACTTTTCAAAGGGGAAAGATACGGGTTCCCTAGTGACTGTGTGATGGTATGGCCCTGTGAAATGGAAACTATTGGGTAAATTCTCCCTTGGAAATTCTAACTCCGCAGGCTGTTGGCTGATCTGAGCTAGTTGAGAGTAAGAGTCGTTGGCACTAAAATGAGGGGGTAACTTCCATTCTCGGCGATATTCATCTATGACCTCCCTGATTGGTCGCCCAACATAGTTTAACAACTCATAACCCACTCTGTTGCGTAACAATGCCCACCATGTTGAACTATAGCTCCAAGAGGTGTTAAAAGGTGGAACGCTGACATCCCGATTAATCATCATGGCGTTGCACACGCTGACAAACGGAATGCCTAAGAATTCTGCAATTGTTCCTCCTTCGGGTGAAACCTGGTCTACTAGTAGCGCCTCTACTCCAGCTTCTTTAAGGGCTTGTGGAGCTTCCCTAAGAAACATAGCCGCCATCTTCTCTATCCAAGCGATCGTATACCGTAATGCAGCTAATCCACTAAGTTTTCCTAGTTGGGCAAACAACTGCGCCATCACTCCACGGGGAAACTCAGACTCGCCAATTGCCCAAAATTCCAATCCAGCTGCTAGTGTCTTAGATTGAGCGTCAAGTATACCGAATAGGGTGACGCGATGACCACGTTTTTTAAGTTCATGCCCTAGCGTGGTCATGGGGTTGAGATGACCAGTTGCTGCCGGACAGATCAGTCCAAAATGAGTCATAATTTCTGCTTCTGGTTAACTACAATGATGTATACCAGAAAACAGGTAGATAAGCATAGGCAAAGTAAAAAAAAATTTGCTGACTTAGAAGTGCCTACTTGATTTTCAAGAATTTATCTAAAGCCACCACCATACTTGGCGGCCAACGGCGGATATTTTTTACCCAGTCGATATCTTTATAGCGGCTATCAAGTCCATAAGCTGCTACCCAGTTGCTTTCGGCTTCACCTTGTTCTCCATTTACCCAATATGCAGCTGTGAGGGCGGCACGCACATCAGCAAATTTGGAGTATTTACGGGCGATATTTCGCATTTCACGGATTGCTTGCTCTTTTTGACCTGTTTCATAAAGAGCGAGGGCATAGTTAGCACGGGCGAAGGCAAAATTTGGGGCTATCTCATTAGATTTTTTGTAGTCTGCGATCGCATCTTCCCATTTTCCTAAACCTGTTTTGGCATTTCCGCGATTGTTATATGCCATCGCATCATTAGGATCGAGTTCTAAGACATGATTATAATCTGCGATCGCCGAATCCCATTTTCCCATTCCTTCCAACGCCGCACCCCTGTTCAAATAAGGATCGGTGACATTTGGCGCTAGTTCTATAGCTTTGTTATAATCTGCGATCGCTTCTTGTAACTTATTCTGACTCACCCGCGAATTTCCCCGGTTACTCCAGGCCCCTGCATTTGTGGGAAATTGCTCAATAATCTTTGTCCAATAAGTTTCAGCCGTCGCAAAGTCACCTTGATTCGTTGCTGCAAACGCTTGATTTGCCCACTCATCGCCTTGTTTTAACTGTTCTTGAGTAATGGGCGGTTGAGATTGTGCCATAACTGGAGTACCCCAGCCAAACACAAGTAACAGACTGAGAACAATACCAATCAACTTAATCATCTAGGTTTACCTGTTTATCTTAAAGATGGGGCATGGGGCATGGGGCATAGGGCATGGGGCATGGGGCATGGGGCACTTGTACTCAGCGTTGCCGAAGTATTGGGGACAGGAGTAGAGAAAAGACTCATTCACGAGTATCAAAGACTCATTCACGAGTATCAAAGACTCATTCACGAGTATCAAAGACTCATTCACGAGTATCAAAGACTCATTCCAATGCCCAATGCCCAATGCCCAATGCCCAATGCCCATAATTACAATAATGACAACTGTTCATTAGGCGGCGTGAACCCCAAATGCTTGTATGCTGCCTTTGTCGCCATCCTGCCGCGATGAGTCCGAGTTAAATACCCAATCTGCATAAGGTAAGGTTCGTACACCTCTTCAATTGTTTGAGTATCTTCACCCGTCGCTGCTGCCATTGTTTCTAACCCCACTGGGCCGCCGTTAAATTGTTCAATTATTACACTCAGCATCTGGCGGTCTGTCCAATCTAAACCGCAAGGATCTACTTGAAATAGTTGCAATGCCTCAGATGCAATGCTTTCATTAATCTCACCAGATATTTTTACTTCCGCATAATCACGGACTCGTTTGAGTAATCTATTAGCAATCCGTGGTGTACCGCGTGAACGACGGGCAATTTCTGTAGCACCATCTTCTGTAATAGGGGTTTTGAGTAATTGAGCGGTTCGCAGTACAATTTGAGTCAGTTCGTCAACTTCGTAAAATCGCAGTTTTTGAATTAAACCGAAGCGATCGCGCAGTGGTGAAGTTAAAGCACCCACACGAGTTGTAGCTCCTACTAAGGTAAACTTTGATAGCGGCAAACTTCTAATCCGAGCGCTGGAACCCTTACCAATAGTAATATCTAAGCGATAATCTTCCATCGCGGGATAGAGAATTTCCTCCGTCATCCGTGAGAGGCGATGAATTTCATCCACAAATAAAATATCACCTGGTTTCATATTCACCAGTAGCCCGACAATATCCCGTGGACGTTCTAGGGCTGGCGCACTAGTAATTTTGTAATTTACCCCCATTTCCGATGCTAAAATCATTGCCATTGTGGTTTTGCCCAATCCCGGCGGCCCATACAACAGCAAATGATCCAGCACCTCACCACGAGACTTGGCTGCTTTGATGGCAATATCTAGCACATCCTTTAAATCTTTTTGCCCAATATAATCAGCAAATCGGTGTGGTCGAATACCCTCTTCCTGCTGTTCTTGTTCATCAATAGCAGCTTCAGGCTTCAAAATATTTTCTGTGGATGGTGCTTTCACCGACTCTCGAAGCTGCTTTGGTTCTCCGTTGGGTTCTGGAGGCTGTTTTTTCGAGGAGATTATCGCCATAATTCAGCTATCTACTTTTAAGGGACTAGGGAGTGGGGAGTGGGGAGTGGGGGAGCAGGGGAGGCAGGGGAGGCAGGGGGAGAAAGAAGAACCAATGCCCCATGCCCCATGCCCAATGCCCCATACCCAATACGTGAAAATTTTAGTTTGAGAATACCCGCGCCAATTTAAAATTTAAATTCCGGTCAATTACCCAGAAGTACAAAAGTTATTATGTTATCTAAAAGAATCTTACCGTGCTTAGATGTGAAGGCGGGACGGGTTGTAAAAGGAGTTAACTTTGTAAATCTCCAAGATGCAGGCGATCCGGTAGAGCTGGCCAAGGTTTACAACGAAGCCGGTGCTGATGAGTTAGTATTTCTGGATATTACAGCTACTCATGAAGACCGAGCTACTATTTTAGATGTGGTCTACCGAACTGCTGAACAGGTCTTTATTCCATTGACTGTGGGTGGTGGCATTCAATCCTTAGAAAATGTTAAAGCTTTGTTACGAGCAGGCGCAGATAAGGTTAGTATTAATTCTGCGGCGGTGCGTGATCCAGACTTGATTAATCGGGCAAGCGATCGCTTTGGTAATCAGTGCATAGTTGTTGCAATTGATGCCAGACGCAGAAATAACCCGGAAAATCCAGGTTGGGATGTGTATGTGCGGGGTGGCAGGGAAAATACAGGCTTAGATGCTCTACTGTGGGCACAAGATGTTGAAAAACGGGGGGCCGGTGAACTGCTAGTAACAAGTATGGATGCTGATGGAACCCAAGCCGGGTATGACATTGAGATCACACGGGCAATTGCCAATGCTGTAGAAATTCCAGTCATTGCTTCAGGTGGTGCAGGTAATTGTGAACATATCTACACAGCCCTAACCCAAGGCAAAGCTGAAGCAGCATTACTCGCATCCCTGTTACATTACGGACAATTAAGCGTAGCAGAAATCAAAAATTACTTGCGCGATCGCAATGTGCCAGTAAGAACATTCTCCTAATCCATCATTTACTGTTTAATGACATCCATCTAAGGTTAGACACACTTCCCTGAAACGGTGTTAATATTATTTTACAAGTATTAACAAATATTAAAAAATATGTTGCTTCCTATTTTACTTTTTGATGTCGCCCTAGTGGCGTGGTCACTACACTTAATGGAAAAAGCCTACGAGAGTAAAGAATTTTCTCTGATGTTGGCTGGTACATTAGTTGCTCTGGCTGCTGCTGCCATGTTAGTAGTTTACTTTTTGATGGGGCACTGTATGACCTATTTGTTGCAAGTATCGTTGTGAGTGTCCAGTGGTTGAGGAGATATTAAAAATTTATTTTTCACAAAAAGCTTGACAAAGTACCAATAATCAAGCCATTATGTATAATGGATTTTAAGGGGTTATAGCGCAGTTGGTAGCGCACCTCAATGGCATTGAGGGGGTCAGCGGTTCGAATCCGCTTAGCTCCATTCTTCACACCCTAACCTTCTCTATTAACTGAGAGGGTTATGAAAGTTTTCAGAAGGTTTTAAATGCTTGTTTACTTAGCCAGTCTCGAAAGTTGGAATGATAGAGACTGTAATGGGTTTCTGAGGCGATTTTTTGTTGTTGTAAGAACTCTAGCCAATTTTCTAGCACTTCTTCGACTTCATACTCATCAGTATCAATGATTTGTGCGATCGCTGCGGCAGTCTGCGCTAAAGCTTCCACTGATATTGCTTTTTGCTGCTGTATTAAGACATTTAACACATCTGTGCTATGTTCCGTGTCTTGTTCGGGTGGAAACATTTTGTGTAAATGCTGCTGATAATATGCTTCTAAACCAGGCGGGAGTTGATTGGACTCGAAAGATTCCGGGTAGAAATTGTCTGCGATCGCATCTATGATCTGGCTAACATACATAAAATTATCTTCGCTCAAAGTGGTGAGGCGATCGCTAAATTCTTGCTCATTAATCTGGTGATTACTCAGCCAAGATTTAAGATTTGACCTCTCCCCCAACCCCTCCCCTTGTAGCGGAGGGGAGTAATCTTGTCCCCCCCTTCCCTCATAGGGAAGGGGGGTTAGGGGGGTTAGGTAATTTTGAATATAAGTTTGAATATCCCGCCGATTTTCTTCTGAATAATCTGCTAAATCAAGACTTTGTGACGGCGTTTCAATTAATAAACCCGACTTCTCGCGCAAGAAAGGTCTACGAGTGAGGAGGAAATAGACTTTATCCGGGAGATAGCGGGGGAGATAAAACAGATTTGTACTGGGTGGTTGGCTGTTGCGGTCAATGCAATTCAACGCATCAATGGCAATTATCAGTTTTTGATGAGGTTCTAACTCATCGCTGATTTGCTGGAGAAGACTAGAGAAAAACCAACTTCCCTCTGTGGCGTTATCTGGGAGAGAGGTGTAATTAAGCGAGTATTGATTAATGAGTTGCGTGCAGATATTGATGAGAAATTCGTCAGCACGATTTTTACCCTCAAGTTCGGCATTGTAATAAATAACTTGAGGATTGTTTGTCACATATTTGGCGAGAATGGCACTTTTACCGCTACCGGGTGCGCCAATGATGGTGAAGTAACCGTGACGATGGCGGTGGAGAAAGTTATTAATTGAATTGTTTTAAAGTTCTAACTACAGTTTCATTGCGTTGAGCTTGATTAATAATAAGAGAAGCCGCAGGTTGACCTTCTGAGGCTCAACTTTCACCCTCAGAGGCTCAACGTTGACCTTCTGAGGCTCAACTTTCACCCTCAGAGGCTCGATGTTGACCTTCTGAGGCTCAACTTTCACCCTCAGAGGCTCAACGTTGACCTTCTGAGGCTCAACTTTGACCTTCAGAGGCTCGACGTTGACCTTCTGAGGCTCAACCTTCACCCTCAGAGGCTCGACGTTGACCTTCCGAGGCTCAACTTTCACCCTCAGAGGCTCGACGTTGACCTTCTGAGGCTCAACCTTCACCCTCAGAGGCTCAACCTTCACCCTCAGAGGCTCAACTGCGGCAAATATTAACTTTGCAACCATATCAACAAGTAGAAACCCCATATATGCTTGGACATTAAAGATAGCCATCTATGGTATAGAAATGTATAGAATCTTGTAAAGATATAAAATATAGTTGTTAAATGCACACATTTGTAGCTTCTTCCTCAATGCAGCTGTCTGTACCACCAAATCACGTTCAGCCCATGAAGATTGTCGCACTGGGGGACAGCTTAATTTATGGATTCGGCGACCCAGAAAAAGGAGGCTGGATTGAGCAACTACGGCGATGGTGGATGTTGCCAGATAGTGCGGGTCATGTTCTTTATAATTTAGGGGTAAGAGGCGATCGCACGCAACAAGTAGCCCAAAGGCTAGAAGTAGAGTTCCGCCACCGGGGTGAACTGCGAAATCGTGTCCCCGATTTGATTATATTATCAGTAGGCGTGAATGACTCAGCGCGGTTGGCGCGTCCCAATGGCCGAAGTTACACAGATTTTGCATTGTTTGAAAAGGAAATTGCAACTCTTTTAGATTTAGCACAGCAACTATGTCCTGTGTTATTCGTCGGCATGGTGCCAGTGGATGAAGCCAAGATGCCATTTTTAGATTGTTTTTACTATAATCATACCGATCAGTACCGCTACAAAGAAGCAACTCGCATTGCTTGTACTAAACGGCAGATTCCCTATTTAGATATTTTTGAGCAATGGATGGAACGCGGTGAAAATTGGCGGCTTAAACGCTTGAGTGAAGATGGTCTACATCCTAATACACTAGGTTATCAAGCTTTGCTAGAAGATGTGATCAATTGGGATGCTATAGCAACTTACCATTCTAAATTCGATTACCAGCTTGAGCGATCATAACTTTTGTACAGACGCGATTAATCGCGTCTCTCCTAACTTCTATGACACCAACTTTATTTGGTCGTTGGCAAACTCGATTATTATTACTTGCAACGGTGGGCGTACTTGTGTCTTTGCCCTTTGCAACGGGTTTGATTGGTTCTAGTGCTAACTCGGTTTATTTTTTGATACTTGGTTATGTCGCCGTCTTTGGCTTAGGTTGGGATGTGCTTTATAACTATCTCCAAAAATTTCGATGGGATAGAGATTGGCCAGCAGCCTATCAACTCTTAGCTGGTATATGGGAATTAGTATTTATGTTCTGTGGAGTCAAACTATTTGGCTTTTTACCAATATCTTTACCTAAAGAAGAACTACCGTTAGCAGTTTTTTTATTGCACTATACCGTCGTGTGGCTAGCAGTTTTTATTAGTTCACAAAGCCTGATGCGAATTATCTTTCCCCGTTGGCGTTTTCGGGGTGGTGAGTGGTTATAATATCGTGTCCGCTTGTTATACCAATTCTGTATGAAGCTGCGCTAAAGCATATTTAAGTATAAGGAAGAAAAACGAACCGCATTCGCGCAGCGTCTCGTTAGAGAAGTGGCTTCCCGCGCATCACCATTGATTGCCTTTATGTTGCAAGGTACAAGCTATGAAAAATATTCCGCTTAAGCAAATTTAAATCTTAGATTAATTACTTAGTAATTGACAAAAATTGACATTACAACAAAGCATAAATTAACCTTAGCTGTATCTAACAAGCTTGACATTTCCCGGTCTTTTAAAGAATTATCTTAGGGAAACCAGATAGTTAATTTTGAAGAAACCATGCATATAGTTATTCTCGTTCTGGTTGAAGTGCTGATTATTATCGGGCTTTCACGCCTAGTAGGGCTAGGATTCCGTTCTATTAAGCAACCACTCGTAATTGGTGAGATTGTCGCCGGGATTATGCTTGGCCCATCTTTATTTGGTTTAGTTGCTCCCGATATAGCAGTTTCCTTGTTTCCACCAGAAACTATTCCTTTTCTAAATGTTTTGTCTCAGGTGGGACTAATATTTTTCATGTTTCTGATTGGGCTAGAACTAAATCCCAAATACCTCAGTGGACAATTAGAAGTAGCTGTTTTAACTTCTCATGTCAGCATTTTAGTGCCGTTTTCTTTAGGAACATTGCTAGCGGTGCTACTTTATCCCCTAGTTTCCGATGCAAGTGTATCCTTCACTGCCTTCGCCTTATTTTTGGGGGCGGCGATGTCGATTACGGCCTTTCCGGTGTTGGCGCGAATCATTACTGAAAACAATTTACAAGGAACGCGTTTAGGAACCTTGGCGTTAACTTGTGCAGCAGTGGATGATGTGACAGCTTGGTGTCTATTAGCAGTAGCGATCGCAGTTGCGCGAACTGGTGACTTTGGTGGTGCGATACCCACAATTATGGCCAGCATAGTTTACATCGGCTTGATGTTGACGGCGGGACGTTGGTTCCTCCAACGCCTTGCCAAACACTACCTCCGTGCAGGACGCCTTAGCCAATTGCTGCTAGCTGGGATTTATATGGGCGTAGTTGCGTCGGCATTAATCACTGAACTAATTGGTATTCATTTAATTTTTGGGGCATTTTTACTGGGAGCAGCCATGCCCAAAAATGAAGATTTAGTGCGGGAATTGGCAATAAAAACCGAAGATTTTGTTTTGATATTCTTGCTACCAATATTTTTTGCCTACAGTGGCTTAAAGACACAGATTGGTTTACTCAACCGTCCAGAATTGTGGCTTTTGTGTGCGTTAGTTTTAGGAGTGGCGATCGCAGGCAAATATGTTGGCACTTATGTAGCGGCCCGTGTCAGTGGCATTAGTAAACGGGAAGCCTCAGCCCTTGGTTGGTTAATGAACACTCGCGGTTTAACCGAACTGATAGTACTAAATATTGGTCTAGAGTTAAAAGTAATTTCCCCCTTAATATTTACCATGCTAGTAATTATGGCATTGGTAACTACATTCATGACCTCGCCACTGCTGGAATGGACATATCCGAAAAAGCTGATCAGGTTAGATGTTGTGGAACCGGATACAGAAGCAGAAACAGGTATAGAAACCTTTGCTGAAGGTAAAACTTCCCCTCATCCTTTCCGAATTTTAGTACCAGTAGCTAATCCAACTACCCAAAAAGGTTTAGTACAGTTGGCAGTAGCGTTGGCGCAGCCCGCCGTAGGTATCGCTCTTAATTACCGATATCCTGCTATTGTTAACCCTCTTAGCCTGATTGAATTTGAAGAAGACTATGCCTTTGAAAGTACCCCAGTTGAAGCAGATCGATTAATCGCCCAGCGCCGCCAGCAGCTACAAGAATTAATTAATACTCTTGAACCGCCAGAAACTCGTTCTTGTGTGCATCCTATCGTTCGCATATCCAGCAACGTTGCCCGCGAAACAGCACAGATTGCCACATCAGAACAAGCTGATTTAATTCTCGTCGGCTGGCATCGCCCAGCTTTTAGTAGTAATCGTTTAGGTGGAAGAGTCGGACAAATGCTTACCACTGCCCCAGTGGATGTAGCAGTGTTTGTGGATAAAGGTAAAGAGCAATTAGAAAGTTTATTAGTACCTTATTCAGCTAATATCCATGATGATTTAGCACTAATCCTAGCTTTGAGACTGCTAATCAATCGTGATTGTATGTTGCAGATATTACAGATAGTAGCAAATCATGCCAAGGAAGAATCGAGTTACGAACTGCACACGATGATGGAACAATTGCCCAGCAGTGTACGCGATCGCATTGAAATCAAAATTATCGAAGCCTCAGAACCAATCCAAGCCGTAATTCAAGCCTCAGAAGGTGTAGACCTAACTATTGCTGGTACCAGCCGCGCTTGGGGTATCGAGCGCCAAACGTTGGGAAGATATACAGATCAACTAGCTATCCAATGTCGTTCCTCCTTGCTAATAACCCGCCGCTATAGCCAAGTTACCGCTCACCTTGCCTCTATGCTTCCTGAAGTTAGTAGTCAAGAGCCAACATTAAGGAGTTGAAATTCATGAATCATTTCAACTTCAAATCTTTAACTTTTTACGGAGTAACAATAATTTCAGTGCTACTGTTGTTTAAAACTGTCACTGCTTACGGAGAAAACAATCTCAAGGCTCCTCCTGCAATTAACGGTCGGTATCGTCTTACCCTGTCAGAGAATTTGCCTAACTGTGAAAAATCGGATACTCTAACTTTAAACATTCAGCAGTCGGGTATTTACTTAAATGCCTCTGTATTATCGGCAAACGCTAACGCCGATATTAACGAAAAGCACTCTCTAGCAGGCATCTTCCGAAATCAACAGTTAAATTTATCTGGAAAAGTTGGTAAATCAATCCTTTGTAATATTCCTCGCCCCCAAAATGATCCTCTAAACTCAGTCACAATTCAAATGCAACTTGTGGATAAAAGTAATATGACAGGTCAATTAACCGTAAATGGTATTCCACAACCTCTAAAATTTACTGCTGTGCCCCAAAAAGCCAATTAATTGGGAGTAGGTACAAACGCGATTCATCGCATTTGTAGAGACGCGATTCATCGCATCTACGGGATTGTCAGCGCATTGTATAGGTTTTATGGAGCAGATAAAAAGAATGGATCAGGGACTAAAGACTAGGCAATTTTGCCAATGGTATAAGCAGCTATTTAGCATCAGTTTATTAGGCTTTTGTGCAGCGATCGCCCTTGGAACTTGCACTACTGCTGCGACACCAGTGGCAAAGCTAGAAAATTGGCGTTTTTCCTCCAAGACACAGCAACTCGAAATCACCCTCTCAGCAGGCACAACCCCCCGTTATTTCTACCTAGCTCAACCATCTCGGCTTGTTGTAGATTTACCGAATACTAAGTTGGGCAAAATTATTACACAACAAAATTATTCTGGAGCAATCAAAAGCATTCGCGTTTCTCAACTGAATGCAAATGACACACGCATTGTCTTAGATTTAGCACCAGGGACTGTTTTAAATCCTAAACAGATACAACTGCAACCTGTTTCTCGAAAAAACCCCACTCGCTGGGTATTACGTCCGGTTATTTCTGGTAAAACTACTGCCGTAAAACCAGGAAAGTCCGCACCTTCAGCCAAGAAACAACCTCAAACACTTCAAAAACCACCTAGTAACCCACCCGTAACTACTAATCTACAACTGCCCTTACTCACAGTTCCCTCTCCATCCAATGAACTGCCCTCAACAATTACTACTAACTCAGGACAGCCTTTTGTCACCGTACCTCCTTTAAATCCAAATATATCCTCTCAACAACCTGCTTCGATTCTTCCCCCTCCTTCTTTCCCAAATCAACCCAATAATTTAAATAACATTCCTCCTTTGGGAATATCAGAATTTCCAGTTCCAACAATCCCCAATGCTTCCAATCCCCAAATCATTGAGTTTGGTCAACCTTTACCCAAAACTAAATAAAAATAGGGAATTGGGCATGGGGCATTGGGCATGGGGCATGGGAAATCGAACCAATGCCCCATTTACTATACGCTATGCCCTAATAAATGAATTATTTTTTTCCAACTAACTCCTTTACCTTGTTGATGATGCCGACTGGATCGATACCTTGATATGGGTACTGTTCCCACAAACCGCCGCAACCTTCTTTATGAGTTCCAAGATGGGCATATTTGGGAGTCAACCCCCGCTCTAGTAGCCAGGAACCGAAACGGCTGCCTAAGCCAGTGCGACGGTTGAAGGGTTCTACTACAAGCACAAAAGGAGCATTACCAACTTTGGTAATCATTTCTTCATCAATGGTGTTTAAAGTTGGTTTGTTAATTAAACCAACGTCCAGTCCTTCTTGTTTCAGACGTTCTACAGCATCAACGGCACGGTAGAGAGCATCGCCAAAACTGATAATGTAGCCTTGCGTCCCTTCTCGTATAACCTCATCTTTACCAGGAACAAATTTGTAGCCACTTCCAAAGAAGTCATTGCCGTTGCTGTCCTGAATATTGGGCACTTTGGAACGGGTAGAGAAAATAAACCGCAGTCCAGGGTCAAAAAACACAGCTTCTACACAAGCTGTCATTTGATTATTATCTGCCGGGAAGTACAACTGTGTTGGGTAGCCATCATCCAAACCATTGTCGGCAAACATATTGTTCAAACCAAAGTGGCAGCTGTTATCTGCCATGTCATCTATACCCGCATGGGAAAAATGACACAGAACATTGGAATAGTTTAGCCGTGCCATCGTAATTTCTGAGATACACATTTCTAAGAAGGCGCTGAAGGTCGCAAAAATACCTTGCTTACCCTCGTCCATCCCGAATCCAGCCGCAGCAGAGAAGTTGCTCCGTTCCATGATGCCGGAGGAAATAAATATTTCTGGGTATGTTTCATGAATTTTCTTTAAACCGCAGGAGCCTTCTAAGTCGCTATCAATGACCTTGACTTTTTCTTTACGCTCCGCCTCACTCAGGCGACTGAGGACACCTACCACGGCTTCCCCAAACACACTACGGTTAGCGCCCCATTTGTCACTGGAACCCAGAAACGTATATGTTTGTTTGGGTTTCTCAATACTTTTAAGGTATTCAACAGCCGCAGTTTGTCCGCGAGATTTTAGATACTTAAGTGCTAAATCTACAGAAATGACATCATGGCCATGAATGGAGCCTTCTAAACCTTCAATACCAGGACACATCGGGCGTTTATTGATAATAGCGATCGCTCCGGGAGTATTCACAGCTTCGCTCAGGCGACGGTATAAATCGTCTAAGTCTTCCCCGTCTCCCTGAAGTACTTTTAACCCATGCCCTTCTAAGGTTTTGGCGACACTAAAACCTGGTAAATATTTAGAAGGATGTCCAGCGATCGTTACATCATTGTCATCAATAATCAGCTTGACATTCAGATGTTGAGCAACAGCCAAGCGAGCAGCTTCGGCATCATTGCCTTCTTGCTGCGATCCATCAGAACCGAGACAGAAAACAGCCTTGCCTGGATTCGCCATTGCCACACCATTGATGTAAGGCCAAATATGGCCCAAGCGCCCAGAACTAAATTTCACACCAGGAGTTAGTTTTAGTTCCGGGTGTCCCGGTAAATTGGAATGTGCTTGCCGATAACGTAAAAGTTGCTCGGCAGGTAAATCACCATGTAATGTTGCCATCAGATATTGGGTGGCGACTCGATGTCCTGCCTCATCAAAGAAAATCGGTACAAATTGCTCCGATGCTCCCCGGAAAAAGGCATCGAGAATCATTACCTCTGGCACTGTATCATAAGGCCCACCAGTATGACCACCCACTCCGCTAGCAGCGCCAGTCGCTGTAAAAAAGACGATCGCATCTCGGCAGAGTTGAATATTCGCTTTTAGAGTTTCTCGCTCTTCAGTTGTAAGGCTGGAATTTGCGGGATTGAGCGCTAAAGGTTTGTAAGCACCGAGATCAATTGGAAATTGGGTATTCATAATAGTCATGGTTTATTGATTGAATAAAAAACAATTTGAACAGACAGGACGCGCGATCGCACTAAAAAAAATTGTTAAAACCCCCATTAGGCAACAATTATCTAAGCTCAAGCTAACCACTCAGAACCACTGTGGAACCGTGTGATTTCATCAAATGCCAAAATCAATACATGCAATTGTGCATGAATGTGCTTGAATTCAATTGAAGTTACGGATTACCGTACAAAGACTTGCATATCAATAAGTATAAACTCACAAACGTGCAATTTCAAGTCCAAAAACGCAATTTCCGGAAAATTAACTATGCTAACTGCTGAACGACGACAATTCATCTTAGAAATACTGCGTCGTGATAAAAAGGTACTTTCGACAGAACTTAGTGCTGTTCTCAAAGTTTCTGAAGATACGATTCGCCGGGATTTGCGAGAACTGGCAGAAACTGGACTATTACAACGCGTTCATGGGGGAGCGCTCCTCAAATCTCCAGCCACGGCTAGTTATGCCGATCGCCAAAAGCAAGCGCCAAAAGAAAAGGAAGCGATCGCTCGGACAGCAGCAAAATTAGTTTGTACAGGACAGGTGGTGATTTTAGACGGAGGTACAACAACTCTCCAAGTAACCCGTCATTTACCCCTGGATTTGCACGCAACAGTGATCACAAATAGTCCGCCAATCGCCGTTGCTTTAGCAGAACATCCCCATATAGAGGTTGTGATGTTAGGTGGACAACTCTACAAAAAAGCCTTGGTGAACGTGGGTACTGTCACGATTGAGACATTACGGATGATTCGTGCAGATTTGTGCATGTTGGGAGTTTGCAGTTTACATCCAGAAGTTGGAATTAGTGTACCTAACCTAGACGAAGCCCACGTCAAACGAGCCATGATTGCTGGATCGGCAGAGGTAGTAGGATTAGTGACAGCAGAAAAATTAGACACAGCAGCTCCTTATCTAGTGGAGTCTATTCGTGCCCTGACTTACCTAGTAACTGCACCGACAGTATCTAATAATATGCTGAGTGCCTACAAAGCTTTAGGTTTGACCATTATCCGTGATGAGTACGAATGATCGTGATTTGGGGGGACTGGGAACTGGGGACTGGAGGCTGGGAACTGGGAAGACAAGGGAAGAATTTCTCCAATGCCCCATGCCCAATGCCCAATGCCCCATGCCCAAATCTAAAATCTGTCCGTTTCTTGAGGTGTTCCAACTGCTCCTGGTTGAGCCGTAAAGAAGTTTTGAGCAGCTTCATTCTGATATATACACCTAATATCAGGTTTATCACTGTCCAAGTTACCCGTAAAGCCAAAGGTATTCAGGCGATTTTTGCACTCATTTACCTGCTCAGATGTCACCAACTTGCGGTTCTCTAAAAGCGCCCAGTTATTTTGTCGGATTACGCATCCAGGACGCATACTCGGTTGGGCAACATAGACATTGAAGGGGTTGAGAGTGACGAACAGTCGAGCGTCCATCACCATCGCGCTGGCTCCGTACTGCACGCAAATTTCAGGGTTAGGTGCTTTCAAATCAATGAATTCACGAGAAGCCACATTTGATGGGGCTAACGTGGTTGTAGAACTAAAAGCAATGCCAATCCCAATTCCCAAAATCAACACCCCTCCCATAATTGCGATAGTGAAGAGGTTAAAAATTGGGGATTGGAAAATAGAGGGTTTAGAAGTAGTAGCCGATCTACCAGTAGGTTTGCGTCTCATTTTTGCTTAATCACCTTCACGCCGATTAGGAAGGGAGTGGTCTAAAGTTTTCTCCCTCTTTCAGTATGCCTATTCTTAACTGTAATTGTCTGCGAGTTTTTGGGCAGTATTCTTCTTAAATGATAAAAATAGGAACTTATCTAGATATATGGACAGAATTTCAACCTTGTCGGTTCTTGTTTCCATCTGCTTATAAATTTCCAAGACGAATTTTTCGTATTAGATATTTTTGTTACCCCTAGTAATTTATATGTCAAATAATGTAACTTAAAATTTAAGAAAGTTTTAATAATTAATTAGAAGCAAGTGGCATCTCAAAGAGCGTTATTCTCAAGCAAGAAGTTCAAAACTTCGCAACTTCAAATCCTTCTAGCTGATAGTCTGACTATTTTTTGGGGAGATTGGTTAGATTTACGTGTCAGAATTGTACCAGTTGCGGCATCAGGCTTAATATCCCCACTGATATATATTTTAGCTTTTGGCTTGGGTTTGGGTAGTTCCATCAAACCCGGCTCAGGGATTAGTGGTAGCTATAACAACTATTTAGAATTCATATTACCGGGGATGGTGGCGCTATCGTCAATGACGGTTAGCTTTGCTGGAACGACATTCTCGATTTGTGGAGACAGACTATTTACCAAAACCTTCGAGGAATTGTTGTTAACTCCTATACATCCCTTAGCTTTGTACATCGGAAAAATGCTGGCGGGAGTAGTACGAGGGTTGATGACATCGGCTTCGGTGATTTTAGTAGCGGTGCTGTTGACTGGAAACTGGAATTTTCTCAACCCACTATTTTTATTGTTGGTAGTGCTGAATTGTTCGGTATTTGCTGGGTTAGGGGTAATTGTGGGTTTGAGTGTGCGATCGCTCGAATCAGTTGGACTCTACAACAATTTTATAATTATCCCCATGTCATTCTTAGGAGCGACCTTCTTTGACCCTGGCACATTACCAGCAGCCCTCAAAGTCGTAGTTTACCTGTTACCACTCACCTACGCCAGCATCGGACTGCGTGCAGCTGCCCATTTACCTTTGTCTCAGTTCCCTTGGTACAGCATACCGATTTTGCTAGTGATAGCGATCGCTCTTTCTTTGTGGGGTGGTTATAAATTCGCTCATCAACAAGATTAAAATAATTCGTAATTCGTTAAAGCCTTTATTACAATCTGTGCTTTAACTTTTGCATCTTGTGATTTTCGACCCAGCATTATTGAAATGCTAATTGAATTGAGTCATTAGTCATCAGTAAATGACTAATGACAAATGACAAAGGACTAACTAGCTAAGAGAGTTTTTTCTAGAGAAGTCCAACGGAAGGCGCGATCGCCACCCCTCTCAATAACTACTCTTACTCGTGGTTCTAGCTGAGGCAAATTCGTTAAATACTCAAGTTCTTCATTTGAAAGAATATGCCCTTCAATAATCCACAACACCAACCCCTTTGACTTTGGTGGTAGCTGTTCTAGATGAGAATTGATAATTGGTGGTAAGTAGTACACATGACCTACTGCCGCACCACTACCAGTACTTTTTTTACCAAGATGAGGAGGTCTGACTCCATGAATGCGTGTGAGATACGCAGCTATGTCGCCCAACCCCTTGGCGGTAATGTGGAGGGTAGTATAGCCAGCTGCACGTAGTCGGCGCTGATATCGACCTTCATAACCTCCTTCCAGAGGTACATACACGCCAAGAGCGCCAAATTTTTCCAGATCGCGCATTAAACCGTTGCCAGTGGTAATTAGTGCCATAGATTTTCGTCTTATCCCACTTAGATATCTCTATTATTTACCCAGAACCGATAGATTAAAAGCATTTTCTTTGGGTATCGGGCATGGGGCATGGGAAAGAGGACTTGGGGACAAGGAGAATTGGGGACAAGGGGAAAGACTTGTTGCAAGTTCTCACAAGTCCCCTTTAGGACTTACGCAAAAATTGCTAAAAAGCTTAATTTCTCGAACCGCCAAGACGCCAAGAGCGCCGAGAATTCGTAGAGTGTGCGTAAGTCCTACCCTTGTCCCCTTGTCCCCCTGCTCCCCACTTCCCAAAAATAACTCTATAAATTACTAGACAAACATAAATAAATAATTTATATTATTAGATTGTGACCAAAAACGCAAATTAGACTCCCTTCTTACTGTCATTTTGAGATAGTGTTAGCATCAAAAGCTGATGACTTAATCCAAATTGGATAATCTAACTCAGATTGATCATAGACTGGTAAACTAAGAAAGCTTTCAGGTCAAAATTGGAGCGTTACGGACGAAGAATTAAAGCCAATCCAAAGCTCCAGAGTACATTTACTCCAGTGCCTCTGAAAAAGCAGGCAAAACCTTAAACAATAGTTTAAGGTGTTTAAGGAAGTGAAAACTGAGCAGCAATGTTGGTTTCATGGCATTACGTCAGTCTCAGTTGACGGATACTGGGTGGTAAAAACCGCTTAAGTCCAACTGCAACACGGCAGTAGCCAATCTCCGGGAAGCCGTCTTATGGGCGAAAATCGGAAAACCCGCCGACAGCGCTGCCTCCAGAAAGTGCCAGAGCAATTGCTTGGACGAAAGCATTGCTGCACACAGCTTAAAGCTGTAGCGCCTTGCATTGATTCCAGAAGTTACTCCTTCCCAATAGGAAGGGACTTGTGGCTGTTCTGGTGATCTAGTGAGTGAAGCTAAACAGATTCACCAAGCAGTACGGACACGGTTTGTTGTGTCCGAAAGCATTTGGAGGGGTTTATTTAAACCATTCCAAATTTCGCAGGCTAACCCAGCCTAAACTGATGCGTACAAAGCGTGTCCTCTAGAGTCCAATTCCAAGGTCAGCAAGTAGAAAGGAGAACCAGTTACTGTGTCTGTAGGTATTCTCGGCACCAAGCTGGGCATGACCCAAATATTTGACGAAGCAGGAGTAGCTATTCCTGTAACTGTCATTCAAGCAGGGCCATGCACCGTTACACAAGTTAAAACGAAACAAACCGACGGTTACTTTGCCATTCAAGTTGGTTTTGGCGAAGTTAAACCAAAGGCACTGAACAGACCACTACTGGGTCATTTAGCTAAATCATCTGCTCCAGCATTGCGTCACCTAAATGAATATCACACCGATAGTTCTGGTGATTATGCTTTAGGTCAACAGATTAAAGCAGATATTTTTAGTGCAGGTCAAATTGTCGATGTAGTCGGCACAAGCATCGGTCGCGGTTTTGCGGGTAACCAAAAGCGCAACAACTTTGGTCGGGGGCCCATGTCACACGGTTCCAAAAACCACAGAGCGCCAGGTTCTATTGGTGCTGGTACAACACCAGGTCGTGTCTATCCAGGTAAGCGGATGGCAGGGCGTTTAGGTGGCAAACGGATCACAATCCGTAAGCTGACCATAGTTCGAGTTGATGCAGAACGCAACTTATTACTTATTAAAGGAGCAATTCCTGGTAAACCGGGCGCTCTAGTAAGTATTGTGCCTGCAAAAACAGTGGGATAGTCAAAAGTCATTAGTCAAACGTCATTAGTCATTAGTCATTGGCTAAGGACAAATGGCAAAAGACAAATGACAAATGACCAATGACAAAGGACAAATAACAAAGATGGTTGAAAGCGTAGTTAAAAATTGGCAAGGAGAACAGGTCGGCGAGACGACCTTCGAGTTGCGCACTGCCAAGGAAGAAACAGCGTCTCATATTGTGCATCGCGCCTTAGTACGGCAATTGACTAATGCTCGTCAAGGAAATGCCAGTACAAAAACTCGTTCAGAAGTCAGAGGCGGTGGCCGTAAACCTTGGCGACAAAAAGGTACTGGTCGCGCTCGTGCAGGGTCTATTCGTTCGCCATTGTGGCGTGGTGGTGGTGTAATCTTTGGGCCAAAGCCTAGAGACTTCAACCTCAAGTTGAACCGCAAAGAGCGGCGTTTAGCATTGCGGACAGCATTTGTCAGCCGCATTGAGGATTTGATCGTAGTAGAAGAATTTAGCACCGAGCTATCTCGCCCGAAAACTAAAGAATTAGTGGCAGCACTTGCACGTTGGGGAGTAGTACCAGAAAGCAAGTCACTGTTAATTTTGTCTGAAATTGCGGATACAGATAATGTTTATTTGTCAGCCCGCAACATTGAAAATTTAAAACTAATTGCAGCAGACCAGCTAAATGTTTTTGATTTACTGCACGCTGACAAAATAGTAGTTACGGCATCAGCCCTAGAAAAAATTCAGGAGGTCTACAGTGCCTAGCTTTGACCCCCGCGACCTTGCCGACTTAGTACGTCGCCCAATTGTCACCGAGAAAGCGACTATCTTGATGGAGCAGAATAAGTACACCTTTGAAGTAATTCCAAAGGCATCTAAGCCAGAAATCAAGGCTGCGATCGAAGACTTGTTTCAGGTCAAGGTTGTAAAAGTCAACACCACCTTACCACCGCGTAAAAAGCGGCGCGTTGGTAAATTTATTGGTTATAAGCCCCAGTATAAGCGAGCCATTGTTACCGTCGCATCTGGGGATGAAGACAAGATTAGACAAGTTCTATTCCCAGAAGTCTAGGAATTTTAGATTTTAGATTTTAGATTTTAGATTGAGGTTTACTCAAGAAGTATCAAACATGGTCGCAATTAGTTAAACACTCATTAAATCCAAAATCCAAAATTCAAAATCCAAAATTAAGTAAATCCAAAATCCAAAATCCAAAATAGATTATGGGTACTCGTTCTTATCGCCCTTATACCCCCAGTACTCGCCAAGTTACAGTTTCTGACTTTGCGGAGATCACAAAAACCGAGCCAGAAAAATCCCTAACTACCTCGAAGCATCGCGCTAAAGGTCGGAATAATACTGGGCGGATTACTAGTCGTCGCCGGGGTGGCGGACACAAACAACTTTACCGGATCATCGATTTTAAAAGGGATAAACATAATATTCCTGCCAAAGTCGCAGCAATTGAATACGATCCTAACCGCAATGCCCGAATTGCCCTTTTGTATTACCAAGATGGCGAAAAACGGTATATCCTCCATCCCAACGGATTGAAAGTTGGAACAATAATTATTTCTGGGCCTGAAGCTCCTTTTGAAGATGGTAATGCTTTACCTCTTTCAAAGATTCCCTTGGGTACTGGTGTTCACAACGTAGAACTGACTCCTGGCAAAGGTGGTCAAATCGTGCGTTCTGCTGGTGCTAGCGCTCAAGTTGTGGCAAAAGAAGGTAATTATGTAACTCTCAAGTTGCCTTCAGGAGAAGTCCGCTTGATTCGGCGCGAATGCTACGCCACTATTGGGCAAGTAGGCAACACCGATGCAAGAAACCTGAGTGCAGGTAAAGCAGGGCGAAATCGCTGGAAAGGTCGCCGTCCTAAGGTTAGAGGTAGCGTCATGAACCCAGTGGATCACCCACATGGTGGTGGTGAGGGTAGGGCACCTATCGGTAGATCGGGGCCTGTTACACCTTGGGGTAAACCCACATTGGGCGCGAAGACACGCAATCGTAAGAAACTTAGCAGCAAATTGATTATCCGTCGTCGCCGTAAGTCTTCTAAACGCGGTCGCGGTGGTCGTGAGTCTTAAAGAGTTAGGAGTTAAGAGTTATGAGTTAAGAGTTATAAGTTGAGAGTAAAATCTAACTCCTAATTCCTCACTCCTAATTCCTCACTCCTCACTCCTAATTCCTAAATCCTAAATCCAAAATTGAACTATGGGTCGTTCTCTAAAAAAAGGTCCTTTCGTTGCGGATCATCTCCTAAAGAAAATTGAAAAGCTCAACGACAACAACAGAAAAGAAGTTATTAAAACTTGGTCAAGAGCTTCGACAATTTTGCCTCTAATGGTAGGTCATACCATAGCTGTTCACAATGGACGCCAACACGTTCCAGTTTTTGTAAATGAACAGATGGTAGGACACAAGTTGGGTGAATTTGCCCCGACACGCACCTACAGAGGTCATGGAAAAAGCGACAAAAAAGCAGGTAGGTAGTCATTAGTTATTAGTTATTAGTCATTAGCTAAAGACAAGTGACAAATGACAAATGACAAATGACAAAATTGGAGAAAATTATGGCTACTAATACTACTGAAGTAAAAGCGATCGCTCGTTTTATCCGCATCTCGGCCTACAAAGTGCGTCGGGTACTCGATCAAATTCGCGGGCGATCGTACCGTGAAGCATTAATCATCCTAGAATTCATGCCCTATCGCGCCACTGAACCCATATTGAAGGTTCTTAGAAGCGCTGCTGCAAATGCCGAACACAACGCTGGGTTAGATCGGACTCAACTAGTGATTACTCAGGCTTATGCCGATCAAGGGCCATCGCTGAAGCGGTTCCAACCAAGAGCGCAAGGTCGAGCTTACCAAATTCGCAAGCCGACGTGTCATATTACAGTGGCTGTTGGAGCCGCCCCAGAAAAATAAGCACGCTTACACGAATAAATTACGTAAAGTAAGAAATCTTAGAGGAAGCATTCGTGGGACAGAAGATTCATCCAGTTGGTTTTCGCCTGGGTATTACACATGAGCATCAATCTCGTTGGTTTGCTGTTCCTGATCGTTATCCAGAACTTTTACAAGAAGACTACAAACTCCGTCAGTACATAGAACAAAAGCTGGGTAGACTTGCTCAAAACAACGCCGGTATTTCCGAAGTTCGGATTGAGCGCAAAGCCGACCAAATTGACTTAGAAGTACGTACAGCTAGACCAGGTGTGGTAGTGGGTCGTGGTGGACAAGGCATTGAATCCTTGCGTACCGGACTCCAAGGACTTTTGGGTAGTAATCGCCAAATTCGCATTAACGTAGTTGAAGTGCAACGAGTTGATGCTGATGCCTACCTAATTGCCGAATACATTGCTCAACAATTAGAACGCCGGGTGTCCTTTCGGCGGGTAGTGCGGCAATCGATTCAACGAGCCCAACGCGCTGGTGTGCAAGGGATTAAAATCCAAGTTAGTGGTCGGCTCAACGGTGCAGAAATTGCCCGGACAGAGTGGACTCGTGAAGGTAGAGTACCTTTACATACCTTACGGGCTGACATTGACTACTCTTATTGCACGGCAAAAACGGTTTACGGCATTCTGGGCATCAAAGTATGGGTGTTTAAGGGAGAAATTATTCCGGGACAGGAACCAGAACCGTTACCACCAGCAAGCCGCGATCGCGAACGTGATCCCCGCGATCGTGAGCGTGAACCCCGTCGTCGTCAACAACAACGTCGTCGCCAGCAATTTGAAGACCGCTCAAATGAAGGGTAAATGGGGACTGGGGACTGGAGACTGGGGACTGGGTAATAATTACAGCCAATCCCCAATCCCTCATCCCCAATCCCTAATCCCCAGTACCTAGTACCCAGTAGCCAATCATGTTAAGCCCTAGAAGAACTAAATTCCGCAAACAACAGCGCGGACGGATGGAGGGACTAGCCAGCCGTGGTAGTACCCTTAACTTCGGTGATTTTGCCCTCCAAGCCCAAGAACCTGCTTGGATTACCTCTCGGCAAATTGAGGCTTCCCGTCGGGCAATGACTCGTTATATTCGTCGGGGTGGACAAATCTGGATTCGGATTTTCCCTGATAAACCTGTAACCATGCGTCCTGCTGAAACCCGGATGGGTTCCGGTAAAGGTAATCCAGAGTTTTGGGTAGCTGTAGTCAAGCCAGGAAGAATTTTGTTTGAAATTGGTGGAGTTTCTGAAGAAATCGCCCGTGAAGCGATGCGTCTGGCTTCATTTAAACTGCCTATAAAAACTAAGTTTATTGTGCGCTCTCAACCACAGGAGCAGGAGTAGCTTATGCCTCTTCCCAAGATTTCAGAAGCAAGAGAATTAAGTGACGAGAAACTTTCTGAAGAAATTGTCGCGATCAAAAGACAACTGTTTCAGTTGCGCTTGCAAAAAGCTACAAGGCAATTAGAAAAGCCTCACCAGTTCCGGCAATTGCGACACCGCCTAGCCCAATTGCTAACGCTAGAAACAGAACGCAAACGGGCAGCAAGTCAATCGGCTAAAGAAGAAAAGTAGGAGATTATGGCAGTTAAAGAACGAGTTGGCTTGGTAGTGAGCGATAAAATGCAAAAAACTGTGGTAGTAGCCATAGAAAACCGCGCTCCTCACCCCAAGTACGGCAAAATTGTGGTTAACACCCAACGATATAAAGTTCACGACGAAGAAAATAAGTGTAAAGTAGGCGATCGCGTTCGCATTCAGGAAACTAGACCCCTGAGCAAAACCAAGCGCTGGAAAATCACAGAAGTCCTGAACGTCAAGCCTACTTAAACCTCATAGTTGTTAGAAATTAACAACATTACAAGGGAGAATAATTGTGATTCAACCCCAGACTTACCTGAATGTCGCAGATAATAGCGGTGCCCGCAAACTTATGTGCATCCGCGTTTTAGGCGGAGGCAACCGTCGTTATGGTTTTATCGGTGATAAAATTATCGCCGTTGTCAAAGATGCTACACCCAACATGGCTGTCAAAAAGTCTGATGTTGTGGAAGCAGTAATTGTCCGCACTCGTAAAGCTGTAAGTCGTGACAGTGGCATGAGTATTCGCTTTGATGATAACGCTGCTGTGATCATCAACAAAGACGGGAATCCCAGAGGTACACGGGTTTTTGGCCCAGTTGCACGGGAACTACGCGATAAAAACTTTACCAAAATCGTTTCTCTGGCTCCGGAGGTGCTTTAATGGCAACCAAACAGGGTACGCCCAAAGTATTCCACAAAATGCACGTCAAAACTGGCGACACCGTACAAGTGATTGCTGGCAAAGACAAAGGAAAAGTTGGTGAAATTATCCAGGCACTTCCCCAACTGAGTAAAGTTATCGTCAAAGGTGTAAACATTAAAACCAAGCACGTCAAACCCCAGCAAGAAGGGGAATCAGGGCGGATTGTCACCCAAGAATTCCCGATTCATAGCTCTAACGTGATGCTTTATTCCACCAAGCAAAACGTTGCCAGTCGTGTTTGTTATACCTTTACCTCAGAAGGCAAAAAAGTCAGAAAACTCAAGAAAACTGGCGAAATTCTGGATAAATAGTTAGAAGTTAGGAATTAAGAGTTAGGAATTAAATTTAACTCATAACTCATAACTCATAACTCATAACTCATAACTTTGTTCCCTGACCAAGCCCAGGGATATCAGGACAAAAAACTATGGCGACAACAAGACTCAAAAGCTTATATCAAGAGACAATCGTCCCCAAACTGATCAATCAGTTTCAATATACCAACGTTCATCAAGTACCGAAGTTGGTAAAGGTTACGATTAACCGGGGTTTGGGTGAAGCAGCTCAGAATGCGAAGTCGCTGGAAGCATCCATAAACGAAATTTCAGTGATCACTGGTCAAAAACCAGTGGTGACACGGGCGAAAAAGGCGATCGCTGGCTTTAAGATTCGTCAAGGGATGCCTGTGGGGATCATGGTTACTCTCAGAGCAGAACGGATGTATGCCTTTTTCGACAGACTAGTTAGCCTGTCGCTACCCAGAATTAGAGATTTTCGCGGCGTTAGCCCTAAAAGCTTTGACGGACGCGGTAATTATACTCTAGGTGTCAGAGAACAGCTAATTTTTCCAGAAGTCGAATACGACAGCATCGATCAAGTACGTGGTCTGGATATTTCCATCATCACCACAGCAAAAAACGACGAAGAGGGACGCGCCTTACTTAAAGAATTAGGAATGCCCTTTCGCGATCAATAAGTTCATCTATAGAGGGAACGATGGCGGCTAACGACACAATTGCAGATATGCTGACGCGCATCCGCAATGCCAACCTGGCGCGGCATCAAACTACACAAGTGCCAGCGACAAAAATGACCCGGAGCATTGCCAAAGTGCTACGGGAGGAAGGCTTTATTGCTGAAATCGAAGAAGCAGAAGAAGGGGTAAAACGCAATCTGGTGATTTCCCTGAAATACAAGGGTAAAAACCGTCAGCCTCTGATCACCGCCTTAAAGCGAGTGAGTAAGCCTGGCTTGCGTGTTTATTCCAACAGAAAAGAATTACCAAGGGTACTAGGCGGCATTGGCATTGCCATTATTTCTACATCCAGTGGGATTATGACTGACCGCGAAGCGCGGCGTCAGAACTTGGGTGGCGAAGTACTTTGTTACGTTTGGTAGTCACTAATAAGTGAGGAGTTAGGAGTCAGGAGTGAAAAGTTAGTTATAAAAACTCATAACTCATAACTCATAACTCATAACAGATAAAGGACAAAAGTCATGTCTCGTATTGGTAAACGTCCAATTACTATTCCCGCCAAAGTTCAAGTGGCGATCAATGGTACGAATATTGTGGTGAAAGGCCCGAAAGGAGAACTTTCTCGCACTCTCACACCTAATGTCTCGCTCTCTCAAGAAGGAGACATATTACAGGTAAATCGTCGGGATGAAACTCGTACCTCAAAGCAACTGCACGGTTTGAGCCGCACTTTAGTTGCCAACATGGTCGAGGGAGTTTCCCAAGGTTTTCAGCGCCGTTTAGAAATTCAAGGTGTTGGTTACCGGGCACAAGTTCAAGGGCGTAACCTAATTTTGAATATGGGTTATAGCCATCAAGTGCAAATTGAACCACCAGATGGAATTCAATTTGCTGTAGAAGGTACCACTAACGTCATTGTTAGTGGCTATGACAAAGAAATTGTAGGTAATACAGCCGCCAAAATTCGTGCTGTTCGTCCACCAGAACCTTACAAAGGTAAAGGCATTCGCTATGCCGGTGAAGTGGTCAGACGGAAAGCTGGTAAGACTGGTAAGGGTGGTAAGAAGTAGAAATGAAACTTACTCGTAGAGAATCAAAAAACCGTCGTCATCGGCGCGTTCGTGGCAAAGTTATTGGCTCCCCAGAACGTCCGCGTTTAGCGGTATTTCGTTCTAATGAGCATATTTACGCCCAGGTAATTGATGATACTCAACATCAAACCATCGTGGCAGCATCGACTGTAGAACCAGAATTGAAATCTAGTTTAGCGTCAGGTGCAAACCGCGATGCATCGGTGCAAGTTGGTAAATTGATTGCAGTGCGATCGCTAGAAAAAGGCATCACCAAAGTAGTCTTTGATCGCGGTGGTAACTTATATCATGGTCGTGTCAAAGCATTAGCTGATGCAGCCCGCGAAGCTGGTTTAGATTTCTAAAGTCATTGGTCATTGGTCATTAGTCATTGGATAAATGACAAAAGACAAATGACATAGACGCCCTTTGGCGTCTTCCCGTAGGGTAGGACAAATGACAACTGACAAATGACGTTCACCAGAGCACTAAATTATGGCAACAGAGCGTAAAAGTAGAACAAAGCGTGCCAAAAAAGAAGAAACCACTTGGCAAGAACGGGTTATCCAAATCCGACGCGTAAGTAAAGTGGTCAAAGGTGGTAAAAAACTCAGCTTCCGAGCGATCGTTGTTGTCGGTAACGAACGCGGTCAGGTTGGTGTCGGAGTAGGCAAAGCCTCAGATGTAATTGGCGCCGTCAAAAAAGGCGTAGCCGACGGCAAAAAACACCTCATTGATATACCCATCACCAAATCCAACTCCATCCCCCATCCCATTAATGGTGTCGGTGGCGGTGCGAAAGTAATGATGCGCCCAGCATCACCTGGTACTGGGGTAATTGCTGGTGGTGCTGTGCGGACTGTGCTGGAATTGGCAGGAGTTCGTAACGTCTTAGCCAAGCAACTTGGCTCTAATAATCCGCTCAATAATGCTAGAGCCGCAGTCAATGCCTTATCTACACTGCGGACTCTTTCTGAAGTCGCCGAAGATCGCGGTATTCCTATTGAAAGTCTCTACATTTAGTAGAGTCCCACTTATAGAGCTTTTGTGTAAACAAGAACTAATTACATCATGAGACTCAACGATGTTAAGCCGCAAAAAGGCTCAAAGAAACGCAAGAAGCGTGTAGCCAGAGGTATTTCCGCCGGACAAGGTGCCAGTGCTGGTTTAGGTATGCGAGGTCAAAAATCTCGTTCTGGTAGTGGCACTCGTCCAGGTTTTGAAGGTGGTCAACAGCCATTGTACCGCCGCTTACCTAAGCTGAAGGGCTTTCCGATTGTTAATCAGAAGATTTACACTACGATTAATGTAGAGAAGCTAGCCTCTCTTCCTGCTAATACAGAAGTAACTTTGACCTCATTGAAAGCCGCAGGTATCCTGACTGCTGTCAAGGGGCCATTGAAAGTTTTAGGTAACGGGGAATTGAGCATTCCGCTCAAGGTACAAGCGGCAGCTTTCACAGGTTCAGCTCGTAGCAAAATTGAGGCAGCTGGTGGTAGTTGTGAAGTCTTATGAGTGAGCCGGAACAGCGCACTTAAATGGAAGCCAACTCGCTGTCAGCGCCTGGTTCACTATAAAGGTAGCACTCTATGATCAGTCGAGATAAAGCCCCAACGGCTCAAGAAACTTTTATGCAGATGGCGCAAGCAGCTGGCCTCAGAGGTAGGCTGCTTGTTACCGTCGGTATTTTAATTTTGGTTCGCCTGGGTATCTTTTTACCCGTGCCAGGGATTGATAGACCTAGATTTGCCGAAGCCATATCGGGCAGTAATTCCATATTCGGCTTATTGGATATATTCTCCGGGCGAGGACTTTCGACTTTGGGAGTCTTTGCTTTAGGGATTTTACCCTTCATTAATGCGTCTATTATCATCCAATTGCTCACCGCAGCGATTCCATCTTTAGAAAATTTACAGAAAAATGAAGGCGAAGCAGGTCGGCGCAAAATATCGCAAATTACCCGCTATGTCACTGTAGTTTGGGCAATTCTACAAAGTACAGCTTTTTCGGCATTATTCCTCCAACAATTCGCCTTAAAGCCAGGGCCAATTTTCGTAGCTGAAACTGCGATCGCTCTAACTGCTGGTTCCATGTTCGTAATGTGGGCATCAGAACTGATTACAGAACGTGGCATTGGTAACGGAGCATCATTGCTGATTTTTGTCAACATTGTCGCGTCATTACCAAAAGCTTTAGGCGATACCATCGACTTGGTACAAGTTGGCGGTAGGGAAACAGTGGGCCGTGTCATAGTGCTGGTCTTAGTTTTCTTAGCAACAATTGTTGGTATTGTGATTGTGCAAGAAGGAATGCGCCGCATCCCAATTATTTCGGCTCGTCGCCAAGTAGGTCGGCGAGTATTAGCAGAACAGCGTAGCTACCTGCCTCTGCGGTTGAATCAAGGCGGCGTGATGCCAATTATTTTTGCTGCTGCCATCCTCAGTTTGCCACTGCTAATCGCTAATTTTACAAAAAATGCCGATTTGGCGAATATAGTTAACACTTATTTGAGTCCAAGCGGTTCTAGCTCCTGGGTCTATGCCTTGGTCTACATGATTTCCATCGTTTTCTTCAGCTACTTCTATTCTTCGTTGATTCTCAACCCAGTAGATGTGGCGCAAAACTTGAAGAAAATGGGTTCTAGTATTCCTGGAATTCGTCCTGGCAAGGCAACTAGTGAGTATATCGAACGCGTGTCCAATCGACTAACTTTTTTGGGTGCGATCTTTTTGGGCTTGGTTGCTATTATCCCCACCGCCGTGGAAAGCGCTTTGAATGTGAAAACTTTCCGAGGAATAGGTGCCACCTCTTTGTTAATTTTAGTTGGTGTGGCAATTGAGACAGCCAAACAAGTTCAAACTTATGTCATCTCTCAGCGCTATGAAGGAATGGTGAAATAATAGTGACGCGATTAATCTTCTTGGGGCCACCTGGAGCGGGTAAAGGAACACAAGCTCAAACTTTGGCTGAACACTTGAGTATTCCCCATATTTCTACTGGTGAAATTTTAAGACAAGCCATGAAAGAGCAAACTCATTTGGGAATCAAGGCTCAAGGTTATGTTGATAGCGGCGAGTTAGTCCCCGACCAGCTAGTGCAGGACTTGGTACAGGAGCGCCTCAATCAACCAGATGCCAAAAATGGTTGGATTCTTGATGGTTTTCCCCGCAAAGTGACCCAAGCAGGTTTTCTGGAGAAGTTACTAGAAGAAATACATCAAAGTGGCGAAAGGGTAGTCAATCTAGATGCACCAGATGAAGTTGTGATCGCGCGTTTGCTAGCTAGAGGACGAAAAGATGATACCGAAGAGGTAATTCGTCGTCGTTTAGAAGTGTATCGCGCTGAAACTGCACCTTTAATTAATTATTACGGCGATCGCAAAAAACTTCTAACAGTCAATGGTAATCAGTCCCAAGAAGATGTCACTAGTGAACTGCAAAAGGTAATTGTTTCCTGAAAGGGGAGTAGGGAATGGGGAGTAGGGAGTAGGGAATTCACGATTACAGACGCTATAATCGCGTCTCTTCCCATTCCCCATGACAAGAAAAAGATCAATTTTAGCTAAGATATATTAATAAACTGTTGATATATTTCTTAAAGTGTGTTCTCTTGCAGATAAAGTGCTGCAACTGAACACGAAATTGTTGAGTTGAGGAAAAAACAAATTGTCTAAGCAAGATTTGATTGAAATGGAAGGCACGGTTACAGAGTCCCTGCCCAATGCGATGTTTCGCGTTGACTTGGACAATGGCTTTAACGTGCTAGCTCACATTTCCGGCAAGATTCGCCGAAATTATATCAAGATTTTGCCCGGCGATCGCGTCAAGGTAGAGCTAACTCCTTACGACTTGAGCAAAGGCAGAATTACCTATCGACTAAGAAAGAAGTAAGTATATGTAGAGAATTTTACCATAAAACCATTTTTTTGGCTGTTTGCTAGTCATTAAACTGGATTAATTTCCCTAGAAATGCTATAATTTTATATTTGGAGTCAAAAAATAAAAGGCATGAAAGTTAGAGCCTCAGTCAAGAAAATTTGTGAAAAATGCAACGTGATCAAACGTCGTGGTCGCGTGATGGTGATCTGCGTAAACCCCAAGCACAAACAACGTCAAGGATAACACTCTTACCAACAGAGTGAGTTGCAGGACGCATATCATCATTAAAACGAAAAGACGCGATTAATCACGTTTTTCCAACCAACAGTAATTGCGAGAACAATAGGGAGAGTTCATTGTGGCACGTATTGCCGGAGTAGACCTTCCACGCGATAAACGCGTTGAGATCGGTCTGACTTACATCTATGGAATTGGTTTATCACGTTCTCAAGAAATTATAGCGGCTACTGGTGTGAACCCAGACACTCGCGTTAAGGACTTAAGTGATGCCGATGTGACAGCCCTAAGAGGGGAAATAGAAACCAACTATCAAGTTGAAGGCGACTTGCGGCGCTTGGAGTCTTTGAACATCAAGCGCTTAGTTGACATTGGTACCTACAGAGGTCGTCGTCATCGCATGGGCTTACCAGTAAGAGGACAAAGAACTCGCACCAATGCCAGAACCCGTCGAGGCAGAAGGCAGACAGTGGCTGGGAAGAAGAAGGCTCCAGGGAAATAATTTTGCAACGCTTGCTAATCCGAGCAAGTTTTACCTTAAATCAACTAAAGAAGTATGGCGAGACAACCAACTAAAAAAACCGGGAGCAAGAAGCAGAAACGGAATGTACCCAGTGGGATGGCCTACATCCAGTCTACTTTCAACAATAGCATTGTCACCATTACCGATCAAAATGGAGATGTCATCTCCTGGGCTAGTGCTGGTTCTAGCGGTTTTAAGGGAGCAAAAAAGGGAACTCCCTTTGCAGCGCAAACTGCTGCTGAAAGTGCAGCCCGTAGAGCCATTGATCAAGGAATGCGCCAAATTGAGGTAATGGTCAGTGGGCCAGGAGCAGGTAGAGAAACCGCTATCCGGGCACTTCAAGGAGCAGGACTGGAAATTACACTCATTCGGGATATTACTCCTATTCCTCATAACGGTTGCCGTCCACCCAAGCGCCGTCGAGTTTAAACATCAAGACTTGGGCATTGAGGACGAGAAGCTAGAATCAAGGTAAGTAAAATTACTTACAATGACTATTAGGGTTTCTAACGTGGAAATTGTCATTGTGTGAAAGCTTGGGCGACCAAAAGTGCGTCAGATTTACCAGAGGGAAAGCTGTATAAACTTCGGGAACCCAAAATATTATTAGCGCCTGCAAGCTCAATGGGAGTGTCAAACTATAGCGTAATTTTATACTAATAGTTTGATATACCTATAATCTACAGGACATAAATTCAATTCGGGAGGCAATTGATTTGTCTGCTAGCAGCACCTTAGAAAAAGGGAGGCTCATCCGTGGCGCAGTTTCAGATTGAATGTGTAGAGTCGAATACTGAAGAAAGTCGGAACCATTACAGTAAATTTGTTCTGGAACCTCTAGAACGCGGTCAAGGAACAACAGTTGGCAACGCACTGCGGCGAGTTTTACTCTCCAACCTAGAAGGTACAGCAGTTACAGCAGTGCGGATTGCAGGCGTTTCCCACGAGTTTGCTACAGTTCCGGGCGTGCGGGAAGATGTGCTGGAAATCCTCATGAAAATGAAGGAAGTTATCCTAAAAAACTATTCCTCGCAGCCCCAAATTGGTAGATTACTTGTTAGTGGCCCCGCAACAATCACTGCGGCACATTTTGATTTGCCTAGTGAAGTAGAAGTCATCGATCCGACCCAGTATGTAGCCACCATCGCTGAGGGTGGAAAGCTAGAAATGGAATTTCGGATCGAGAAAGGCAAAGGCTATCGCACCGTAGAGCGAGGACGTGAGGAAGCCACATCGTTGGACTTTCTCCAAATCGACTCAATATTTATGCCGGTGCGAAAAGTCAACTACAGTGTTGAAGAATCTCGTGGGGAAGGCTTGATTCCAAAAGACCGACTACTATTGGAAGTTTGGACAAACGGCAGTATTTCCCCCCAAGAAGCACTATCTTCGGCTGCTGGAATCTTGGTAGATTTATTCAACCCCTTGAAAGACATCTCCCTAGAACCAACAGATACAGGTTCAGAGATTCCAGACGACCCAACTGCCCAGATACCCATCGAAGAGTTGCAACTTTCTGTGCGGGCATATAACTGTCTCAAACGGGCACAAGTTAACTCTGTGGCAGATTTGTTGGATTATACCCAAGAAGACCTCTTAGAAATTAAAAACTTTGGGCAGAAGTCAGCAGAAGAAGTCGTGGAAGCTTTGCAGCGACGCTTGGGCATCACCCTGCCAATGGAAAGAGGCTCTAAACACCCTTAAGAAAAACCGTTCATAATTCATAGTGCATAATTATGCGTCACCGTTGTCGCGTCAAAAAACTCAGTAAACCAGCCGATCAACGCCGTGCTTTACTGCGATCGCTCGCCACCGAGCTGATCCGTCATGGTAAGATCACCACCACTTTAATTAGAGCGAAAGTTCTAAGAAGTGAAGTGGAAAAAATGATTACCCTAGCTAAAAATGGCTCCTTGGCAGCACGCCGGGAAGCTCTTGGCTATATCTTCGACAAACAACTGGTTCACGCTCTATTTGAGCAAGCTCCAACTCGATATGGCGATCGCCAGGGCGGTTATACCCGCATCCTGCATACCGTACCGCGTCGGGGCGATAATGCAAAAATGGCAATAATTGAATTGGTTTAAGTCATTGGTCATTGGTCAGTAGAGACGCGATTAATCGCGTCTGTACAAAGGTCTTAGTGAATAACAAAGGACGACAAATGACATAAGGACAAAATCTGTATGTTAGAAAGCCACCAGCCTACACAAACTCATCGAGTAGCCTTGGTAATCCAATACCTGGGCACTCATTTTCATGGCTGGCAACGGCAAAAAAAACAACGGACTGTCCAAGAAGAGATAGAAAGAGCGATCGCTACTATTCTTGGGTATCATGTAACACTACATGGTGCTGGGCGAACCGATTCTGGAGTTCATGCTGCTGCTCAAGTAGCCCATTTTGAAGCAACAGGTTTGATTCCGCCTCACAAGTGGGCAACAATCCTAAATAGCTATCTGCCGCCAGATATATTAATCAGGGCTTCAGCTAGTGTAGATAACCGTTGGCACGCTCGCTTTAGTGCAGCTTATCGACGGTATCGTTACACAATATATACTGAAGATCGGCTTAACTTGTTTGTAAGATCCTTAAGTTGGCATTATTATTATGCACCCCTGGATGAATCTTTAATTCAAGCTGCCTTGAAACCTCTGTTGGGAAAGCATCACTTAGCTGCTTTTCACCGTGCAGGCTCAAAGCGATCACATTCCTGGGTAGAGGTGCAAGCAGCAGACTGTCGTCGCAGTGGGCCATTTATCCATATTGAAATACAGGCAGATGGATTTTTGTATGGCATGGTACGGCTGTTGGTAGGGATGCTGGTACAAGTAGGTTCTGGACAACGAACACTTTCTAGCTTCACCGAACTCTGGAAAGAACAACGTCGAGAAGAAGTGAAACACGCCGCACCGCCCCAAGGCTTATGCTTGTTGCGAGTCGGCTATCCAGATTTTCCCTTTCCAAAAGAGATTTGGTACGACACCTTGCCAAAGTTCGTCACTAGTCAAGAGTCATTAGTCATCGGTCAGTAGAGACGCGATTAATCGCGTCTGTACAATAGTCATTAGTGAATAACAAAGGGCAACTGACAAATGACAAAAGACAATTGACTAATGACAAATTAAAAATGACAAAGGACAAATGACAAATGACAACAGTTAAAACATACCTTCCTTCTCAAGCAACCCTTGAGCGTGAGTGGTACATAGTAGATGCCACCGATAAACGCCTCGGTCGCCTCGCCAGCGAAATCGCTCAGGTATTGAGAGGCAAAAAGAAACCCGAATACACACCCCACTTAGATACAGGTGACTTTGTAATCGTCATTAATGCCGAGAAAGTAGCAGTTACAGGCAAGAAGCGCACTCAAAAGCTTTACCGCCGCCATTCTGGCCGTCCCGGTGGAATGAAAACGGAAACTTTCGCTAAACTGCAAGACCGCATACCAGAGCGGATTTTAGAACAAGCTGTTAAAGGGATGCTACCTAAAAATAGCCTCGGTAAGCAGTTATTCACCAAGCTGAAAGTTTACGCTGGGCCTACGCATCCCCATGATGCTCAAAAACCTAAAGAACTAAAAGTTAGTACAATTCCTGGAGAAGAAAATTAATGGTAGTAGCAGATGCCAATAGCGGTCGCGCCGTATACTGGGGTACTGGTCGTCGTAAGAACGCAGTAGCACGGGTACGCTTGGTTCCAGGTAGTGGTCAACTGATTGTGAACGGTAAAGATGGAAACTTGTATTTCCAATTTAACCCCAACTACCTGGGAGTCATTAAAGCACCCCTGGAAACTCTAGGACTAGAAAATGAATATGACATTTTGGTAAAAGCAGAAGGCGGCGGCTTGACCGGACAGGCTGATTCTGTTCGCTTAGGAGTTGCTCGTGCTTTGTGCCAACTCGACCCAGACAACCGCCCACCTTTGAAAACCGAAGGTTATTTGACTCGCGATCCGAGAGCAAAAGAGCGGAAGAAATATGGTTTACATAAAGCTCGAAAAGCGCCTCAGTACTCTAAGCGTTAGGGAATTGGGCATTGGGAATTGGGCATGGGGCATTGGGCATTGGTTTTTCCCACTCCCTCATCTTCCCCTGCTCCCTGATCCCTCCACTCCCTAGCTCCAATTGAAACCTGAAAGTTATAATTGATATAGATTCATCACAAAAGGAACAATGGCTAAAGCTGATATTCACCCCAAGTGGTATCCAGATGCTAAAGTTTACTGCAACGGTCAAGTTGTTATGACTATTGGCTCTACTAAGCCAGAATTGCATGTAGATGTTTGGTCTGGAAATCACCCATTTTACACCGGCACTCAGAAGATTATTGACACTGAGGGTCGAGTAGAGCGCTTCCTCCGCAAGTACGGCATGAGCAGCACTCAAACATCTGGCGACGATCAAAACAAAAAGTAGCGGGTTGGCTCTGCTGTTAAGACGGCCCTGCATCAGCTGGGTCGATTTTCATTTATATGCTCGAGCCAATTTGTTATTTTTTAAGGAGCGATCGCAATCGTCATGGCTGAATCATACTTACTGGACAAACTAAAATCCGTTGAACAAACTTTTAATGAATTAACACGTCGTCTTGGCGACCCCGATACTGCTAGCAATCCTGATGAGTATCAAGAAATTGCTAAGTCTCGTTCTTCTTTGGAAGAGGTAGTTAATACCTATGAAATTTGGAAAGCAGCCCAAGAAGATTTAATCGGAGCGCGTGAGGTTTATAAAGAATCTGCAAGTGATCCAGAGTTGCAAGAAATGGCATCACTGGAAGTAAAAGAACTTGAAGAAAAAATAGAACATTTAGAGTCTCGCTTAAAAGTCTTACTGCTACCACGCGACCCCAATGATGAAAAGAATATCATGTTGGAAATTCGCGCTGGCACAGGTGGCGATGAAGCGAGTATTTGGGCTGGCGATTTGATGCAGATGTACACCCGCTATGCCCAGACTCAAGGTTGGAAAGTTTCTCTAGTGAGCGAATCTCGTGGAGAAATGGGTGGCTGGAAAGAAGTCATTCTCGAAATTAAAGGTAATAACGTTTATAGCCAGTTAAAGTTTGAAGCTGGAGTACATCGCGTGCAGCGCGTACCAGCAACTGAATCTGGAGGACGGGTTCATACTTCCACAGCTACCGTAGCGATTATGCCAGAGGTGGATGATGTGGAAATTCACATTGACCCGAAAGATATTGAAATGACTACAGCTCGTTCTGGCGGTGCTGGTGGACAAAACGTCAACAAGGTAGAAACAGCCGTTGACTTGATGCACAAACCAACAGGGATTCGGATTTTCTGTACAGAAGAACGCAGCCAGTTGCAAAACAAAGAACGGGCGATGCAAATTCTGCGGGCGAAGTTGTATGAAATCAAGTTAAGCGAACAACAAGCAGCTGTTACTTCCATGCGGCGATCGCAGGTTGGTACTGGATCGCGATCGGAAAAAATTCGCACCTATAATTATAAAGATAACCGCGCTACCGATCATCGGTTAGGTCAGAATTATTCCCTTACCCCTGTTTTGGATGGTGATTTAGAGACGCTTATCCAGTCTTGTATATCTCTAGACCAACAAGAACGTCTCGCAGAGTTAGCGACTTCTGCCGCTAACTAATTTTTGCCCTTAAAGATACTGTAAAATCACTTGTTGTTCTGTTGTTTTTAACAGACACAGGTGGTTTTCTAATATCGTGTCGAGTGCATCTTCTATTTCATTGGGATAATGGTAATAGGCAAATTCGTACTTCATAACGTAGTTTAGCTTCACCCATTCCTTCAGGGTTTGACAGGTATAAATTAATTTCTCTACTTCCTTTTGCCAACGCGCAAAAATCCGGTAGCTAAAAAAACTGCTGCATATATTGCCTTTTGTATCCCAGTAGGAAATACACACTTGATGCTTCAGAAGATGAATTTTTTTGATTTGCTTAACATCGTAGCCTTTAACTTTTAAAGCTTTTTTGGTTTCTGCGTCAGAAATGTTCCAATGTTCTGGTTTAATTTTATTAGTGGCGATAAGGTTTTTACCTTTGCGGCGATATTGGTTAATTTTGCGTGGCTTGCGAAACATGATGCACCTTCGATATTATTTCTTCGCAGCAAAGTTGAGCTATTAGCACAAGAGCCGTAGCAAACTAAGTTTTTTGGGTTGGTTAAAGATAGATAGGTTAGTCTACTAGCTTGATGCCTGTAGTTGCCGATTTACAACAAGAGAAATAGTTTAGTACTAAAACACAAGGCTGTCAATATAAAAGTAAACTTGTAATATTGAAAGTAAACTTGTAAATACAATACAGTTGGCTAGCTATATAAGCAGTGAAGATCGAAAGCAAACAAAAACTGATTGAAATCATTAAACTAGCTCGCGGTTCAATGAGTCAGCGAGCATTTGGTAAGCTTTTGGGGGTATCTGCTACTGCTGTTCAGATGTGGGAAAAAGGTGTGAAAGTTCCAGATACAGAAAATTTGGCTCGAATCGCATCGAAAGCAGGCTACACAATGGAAGAGTTAATCAGCTGCATAGATGGCAAGCCAATTCCAGAAACCTCAGATTTGAGTCTGATTCTTAGACAAATCCAGCACATGCCTTTGGCCCAAGTGGCTCAAATCGTCCAAGCTGCGGCAGAGAGATTGGCGGCTGTAGCTGAAGCATCCGGGGATGAGGCGAAGGCTAGTTGAAGTGGGAGTATCAACCCGAACAACGCTCTCGCAGTTGGTTTTTAACAATTCGAGAACAGCGTCGCGCCATCTACAGACATTTGCGACAGAACCCTAGCTTAAAGTCTCGAATCGAAGAAGCCGTGTTAGATGGCTTTGAAGCGGGAGTCGATTTGGCACTACGAGAAACTAACTTACCATTACGAACTTTTCCAGAGCATTGCCCCTATTTATTTGATGATGCGATCGCAGACAATTTTCTGTGCGATACTCGTCAAGACTGGGAAGGATAATTACTACAATTTTTCTGCATTATAAGTTTTTAGTTTAATACAGAATCGACTATTGAGCCTTGTCAGTTCGCCACACATAACCGCTCAAAGCTACTGTTGGAATTAGTGATGCTCAGAAAAATTGATAAGAATATTTGGATCGCCGAGCAACCGTTAAAGTATTTTGGATTGAGTGTCGGTACAAGAATGACGGTAATTCGTTTCAATAATGGTGAATTAGCTGTTATCTCTCCGATCCAAGTTGATGACGAAACTACTGAGCAACTCAATCAGCTTGGAAATGTTAAATATATTATTGCCCCAAATCTTTTTCACTATCTGTTCTTATCTAACTTTAAAGCTGTCTATCCTCAATCAAAGGTCTATGCTGTATCGGCATTAAAGGCTAAAAGACCTGAGATATCTATTGATCAAGCATTAGAGGATAATGGCGAAAATCTTTTAGGCGAACTTGAATGTTTATTATTTGAAGGGTTCAAAACCTTTCTTCCAAGTGGAGCATTACCTTTAAATGAGTACATTTTTTTTCATGCTGAAAGTAAAACTTTGGTTTTGACAGATACAGCTTTTTACTTTGATGAAACTTTCCCAATGACAACAAAAATAGTATCCCAAATAATGGGAGGGTACAAGAAATTTAGACCATCATTGTTAGAACAGTTGGCTACTCAAGAAAAAGAGAAGGTTAAACAATCAGTTCAAAAGGTACTGCGATGGGACTTTAGAAGAGTTATTGTGGCTCATGGCAGCATTGTAGAGCATGATGCGAAGAAGCAGTTTAAAGAAGGGTACGAGTGGTTTTTAGGGGAATCTCTTTAAAACCACGCACCACCGCAGCTGGAGGCAGTTTTGAGGGAGATAGTTTCAGCACAAGGTAGCCTCACATAGATTTGGTATTAGACCAAATAGAACTACTGGCAGTTAAGGAATAAATGGTTTTAAAATGGTGCAATCTTAAAATATTTAGGGGTGCAGCTATGTCGCTACGCAATGAGCCTTTAGATTGGCAAATTGAAACCAATAATCCTTATATACCAGTTTATCATCAAGGGAATTTGGTGGGATTTTTTAAACCAGATTATGCCAATGAAATTATTAAAATTTTAAATGAAGAAGAAGTTTTAAAGAAAGCGCTGAAAATGGCTTGTACTGATTTAATTAAAAAAATTGGCGGCGATACCAGAAAAGTCAATTTTTTAATGGAAAAATATATAAAAACTAGTGAGCGTCCAAAGCATGGAACTAGAGCGATCGCAGTTTTACTTCAGGATAGGCAAAAAGAGCTTGACTTGAGTAATCAGGAGTTTACTAAATTCTGCGACACCTTTAAATTATCCCCTACCGAACTGAATAATATTTATGCTGGAGAAGCATTTGATGATAGTTTGTTAGCGCCACTTTCACGTATATTAGGGATGGCAAAAGAGCTATTGCTGAAAGTGCGAGATGGTTCTGAAGAATCAAGCAACACATGAACAGCAAATCAAAATTTTCAAATGATATAAAATTGTGAAAACAGACATCATCTTTTATCGGCTGTTTCAAGAATTTCCTGCAATGAGTAGGGAGGAGATGGAAGAAATGTTTGGCTTAAGTGAGTTAAAGCAAACCAGATTTTATCAGGAAGCCTTTCAGGAGGGTGTTGAACAAGGTAAGGTTGAAGGTATTGAACAAGGTAAGGTTCAAGGCATTGAGCAAGGTAAGCTCAGAGCAGTACCAGCAATGTTGGCAGCCGGGTTGACTGTAGAACAAGTAGCACAGGCGCTAGATTTGAGTGTCGAACAAGTCAGACAAGCCGCGCAGTAGGATTCTTCTGATCAAGGAGTAGAGGAATTGGTGGACTACAACATAGGAACTATGAGTTTCAAAGATACAAAAATTTATCAAGAAGCATTTGAAGAAGGGCGTTTGGAAGGTTTACGGCAATCAGTACCTCGTCTATTAGATTTAGCGTTAACTATTGAGCAAGTTGCGGAGGGATTAGGTTTAACTATAAACCAAGTTCAAAACGCGAAACTCTATCATGATGGCATCCAAATAGGGGAGCGTATAGCCAAATTAAAATTAATACCCACCTTGTTGAAATTGGGGGTGACAGTGGAACAAGTGGCTGAGGCATTTGATTTCAGTGTCGAAGAAGTTAGACAAGTAACACAAAGCCAGCCTTAAGATAGATGTGGTAAATTTTATCCGTGGCTCAAGCCAAATTTGGTTTGCGGCTTCCAGACTTTCTCACGACGAATTTATAGTTAATTTTTGTTAATATTAGAGGCGGTATTAGTACTTCGTCCTCAACCACCCACTCCCTACCTGAGAGAAACTTAATGCTGCGACTAGAACATATAAGTAAAATTTATCCCACAGGCGAAGTTCTCAAAGATATCAACTGGGAAGTTAAACCAGGCGATCGCATTGGCTTAGTCGGTGTCAACGGTGCTGGAAAATCTACCCAACTTAAAATCATCTCTGGGGAAATTGAACCCACCGCAGGCGAAATTATCCGTCCTAATAGCTTACATATAGCCTACCTCAACCAAGAGTTTGAAGTAGACCCCACCCGCACCGTTAGAGAAGAATTTTGGACTGTCTTCAAAGAAGCCAACGAAGTCCAGTTATCTCTGGCGCACATCCCACAAGAGATGGAAACGGCTAACCCAGATGAACTGGATCGACTAATCGACAAGTTGGATCGCTTGCAGCGCAAATTTGAAGCCTTGGACGGCTACAACTTAGATGCACGCATCGGGAAAATTTTACCAGAGATGGGGTTTGGGCTAGAAGATGGCGATCGCCTCGTCAGTGCCTTTAGTGGTGGTTGGCAAATGCGGATGAGTTTAGGTAAAATTCTGCTGCAAAAACCTGACTTGTTGCTGCTGGATGAACCGACTAACCACCTAGATTTAGAAACCATTGAGTGGTTGGAAAATTACCTCAGAGGGCTGGTTACGCCGATGGTAATCGTCTCCCATGACCGGGAGTTCCTTGACCGCCTCTGCACCCAAATTGTGGAAACTGAACGTGGCGTTTCCAGTACTTACCTTGGTAACTACTCGGCATATTTGGAACAAAAAGCCGAAAGTCAATCAGCACAACTGAGTGCTTACGAACGCCAGCAGAAAGAATTAGAGAAACAACAAACCTTTGTTGATAGATTCCGCGCCAGTGCTACCCGCAGTACCCAAGCAAAAAGCCGGGAAAAGCAACTCGAAAAAATTGAGCGCATTGAAGCACCTATTGCTGGGGTAAGAACTCTCCACTTCCGTTTTCCCCCTGCACCCCGCAGTGGACGCGAGGTAGTAGAAATTAAAGACTTAACTCATCTTTATGGTGATAAAATCTTATTTTTGGCAGCAAATCTGCTAATTGAAAGAGGCGATCGCATTGCTTTCCTAGGCCCCAACGGTGCTGGAAAATCTACCCTTCTGCGCGTAATTATGGGTATGGAACCACCCACAGAAGGTATTGTTCAATTAGGGGATCATAACGTTATTCCTGGTTACTTTGAGCAAAACCAAGCTGAAGCTTTAGATTTGAAGAAAACTGTCATGGAAACTATCCATGATGAAGTTCCAGACTGGGATAATCAAGAAGTTCGCACGCTTTTGGGACGCTTCTTATTTACAGGTGATACTGTATTTAAGGCAGTTGGAGCATTAAGTGGAGGTGAAAAAGCTCGTCTGGCGTTGGCAAAAATGCTCTTACGCCCTGCAAACTTACTGATTTTAGATGAGCCGACAAACCACCTAGATATTCCAGCGAAAGAAATGCTGGAAGAAGCGCTTAAAAACTATGATGGTACGGCAATTGTAGTTTCCCATGACCGATACTTTATTTCTCAAGTAGCTAACAAAATCGTTGAGATTCGTGATGGTGAATTCCGGGTTTATTTAGGAGACTATCATTACTATCTCCAAAAAATTGCCGAAGAAAAAGAACAAGCAAAGTTAGCTGCGATCGCTGCTGAAAAAGCAGCTAAAAAAGCTGCAAAAGCTTCTAGTAAAAAGAAATAAAAGATTGAATACGGACTTAGTAGTAGTGCTAAAATGCTATTACTAAGTAATTACTTGTTATTAGCGATCACCGAGATTATATAAAAATCGCTAGAGTTTAAAAAATCATTCAAAAAACTGTAAGTCTTTCATAAAATAAATTAATAAGCAAAAATTCACTTGCGGCGTGGATTAGCAGTGGTATCATTCGGATATTACAAAAAGTAAAGGGCAATTTTACTATGACCAAAGCACCTGTTGCTCCTGTGGTGCTAGTCATTTTAGACGGATGGGGCTACTGCGACCAGAAGCGAGGAAACGCTATTGTTGCTGCTAAAACTCCCATTATGGAAAGTTTATGGGCAGCTTACCCGCATACCCTCATCCGCACATCAGGAAAAGCCGTAGGGTTGCCAGAAGGTCAAATGGGCAACTCGGAAGTAGGTCATTTGAACATTGGTGCTGGGCGAGTTGTACCCCAAGAACTGGTACGCATCTCTGATGCGGTCGAAGACGGTTCTATTGCCTTAAACCCAGCACTCGTCAAAATCTGCCAGGAAGTTCGCTCTCGGAATAGCAAGCTGCATCTAGTCGGGCTTTGTTCTGAGGGAGGGGTACATTCGCATATCACCCATCTATTCGGACTACTTGACTTAGCCAAAAACCAGCGAATTCCAGAAGTTTGTATCCACGCCATCACCGATGGTCGTGACACCGCCCCAACTGACGGTGTAAAAGCGATCGCACTGCTGCAAGATTATATAGACCGCATAGGAATTGGGCGTATAGTCACCCTTAGCGGTCGCTACTACGCAATGGATCGCGATCGCCGTTGGGATCGGGTCAAACGCGCCTACGACATGATGATACAAGATAGTGTTGGGAATGGTCTCAAGGCTGTGGAAGTGTTGCAAGCATCTTACGACCAAGGAATAAAAGATGAATTTGTCAACCCAATCCGAATTGCTCCCGGCGCAATCGAACCAGGGGATGGGGTGATATTTTTCAACTTCCGCCCCGATCGCTCCAGACAACTGACTCAAGCTTTGGTCAGTCCCACATTTAACGGTTTTGAAAGACAGCAAATCACACCCCTGTCTTTTGTCACGTTTACACAGTATGATTCAGACTTACCTGTGGCTGTAGCCTTTGAGCCGCAAAATCTCAGTAATATTCTGGGAGAAGTAATAGCTAATCATGGTCTGAATCAGTTCCGCACCGCCGAAACAGAAAAATATGCTCACGTTACCTATTTCTTTAATGGGGGTCTAGAGGAACCTTTTGCTGGAGAAGATCGGGAATTAGTAAGCAGCCCAATGGTAGCTACTTACGATCACGCCCCAGCGATGTCAGCAGCAGCAGTTACAGATGTAGCGATCGCTGCAATTCAAAAGGGTACGTATTCCCTAGTGGTGATTAACTATGCCAACCCAGACATGGTAGGGCATACTGGTCAAATCGACGCTACCATTACAGCAATCGAAACAGTTGATCGTTGTTTGGGACGCTTGTTAGAAAGCGTTATCAAAGCCGGTGGTACAACAATTATTACTGCTGACCACGGCAACGCTGAGTATATGCTAGATGAAGGGGGTAATCCCTGGACGGCTCATACTACTAACCCAGTCCCCTTAATTTTGGTAGAAGGAGAGAGAGTTAAAATCCCTGGATATGGCACAAATGTCGAACTGCGAACCGATGGCAAGCTATCCGACATCGCCCCCACGATTCTAGAGATTTTACAGCTGCCTCAGCCACCAGAAATGACCGGGCGATCGCTGCTGAAAACAGCAGAATATGAGTTGCAACGCACTCGCACCCCCGTACAAGTCGGACTGTAAAACAGTTAATAGTGAGGAGTTAGGAGTTAATAGTAAAGAGTAATGAATTAAAACTTTCCCAACTCCTAACTCCTAACTCCTGTACAAACGCAATTAATCGCGTCTCCTGTACAAACGCGATTAATCGCGTCTCTACTTCTAACTCCTCTTTTTTGAAACTTTTTATAAATGAGATTCCTACCATGACAGTTAGCAATATAGTGCAAGGCATTTGGGCGTTTTCCGCCACTGGTTTAATTATCTTAGTTTTACTGCATAGCCCTAAAGGTGATGGCGTTGGCGCTATTGGCGGACAAGCCCAGCTATTTAGCAGCACCAAGAGTGCAGAAAACACCTTAAACCGAATTACTTGGGCATTGACAGTAATTTTCCTCGGTTTAACAGTAGTTTTAAGTGCTGGTTGGCTACCTAAATAAGGATAGGTAAATGGGGAGAAGAACCCAACATCCCATACTTAACACCTTAATAAATTTAATTTCACAACGGTTAATTACAGCTCTTGCCTTTTTTATTGGCACAGGGCTATTAATCATTTTTACTAATCTTCAGTCGAGTGATGGGTTTACAAGAATACCAAAATCTGTATATTCAGAATTAATAATCTCTCTCCCTCCATCATTTCCTTTAAAACCCCATCCCCTACCGTCCACACTTGCACAGTGGCAAGATAGTACAAACAGTGGTGACTACTTTTCCCAAGTCACAACAACCCAAGTGGGTTACTTAGTTTGGTCGCAATTTCCTATTCGAGTTTACGTTGAACTACCAACAGCCATTAACGAAAAACTAGCTCAAGCATGGGTTGACGCTGTATTACAAGGTGTACAGGAGTGGAGTAATTATTTACCTATAACAATAGTCGAACAGCCGGAAATTGCTGATATTACGATTGTACGAAAAGCGCCACCTCTACAAATTTTCCCTGGTAGTAATATAACCCGTGCGCGATCGGCACAAACTACTTACGAGTTATATACCAGCAACAAAGTTTTATCCCACCACTTCACCATCTTGTTAAGCCCCAGTCAAACAGGTGAGTATCTCATTGCAGCAGCCCGCCACGAATTCGGTCATGCGCTGGGAATTTGGGGTCATAGTCCACTACAAACTGATGCGCTATATTTTTCCCAAGTTCGCAATCCGCCGTCTATTTCTTCTAGAGATGTAAATACTCTAAAGCGGGTTTATGAACAGCCAACTACTTTGGGATGGTCTTTAATAGATAATTCGGCGACTTAATTTTATCGTGTTGCTGAGTTAAAATATGAATATATTTTGTGTAAAAAATCAAAATTTAAGATTAAGGGAACCAATTTTTATCTAAAATTTGCTCTAAGGTATAAGGACATAATTCAGGTAAATTGGTTAAATTTGTTTTAGCCTTAACATAATCTAAGGCATTGCTATAAATTATGTTGAAATTCTCTTCTAAATGATTGCGTAAATTGGCACTTAAATCTTCATTTAGTTGGTTACGAAAACTAATAATTTCCGCAGCCCAATAATTAGCATTTCTTGGCTTTTCTAAATCCCAATATTGAGAAAGTAATAAATGTCTAATAATCTGTTCCAATAAACTTCTTACTCGCCTTTTTTCCTTCTTAGCCAAATCTTCCAATTCTTCTATTAAGTTTTCATAGTCAACGTCTGCTAATTGTCGATTTTTGAGACATTTAATAGTCTCCTCTAACCATTGCAGGTAATTGGATTCATATAATGTTTTTATGTCGATGATTGCAGTCATTTGTTGATTTTTTAGCTTTAATTCACTATTATTTAATGTTAACTAATTCAGGACTTACGCACAGGTGACGAAAGAATCAAACCGCTCCAGGCACAGAGAACACGGACTAATGAGAGTTTGAGAGGTACTTTGCGTAAGTCCTATAATTTATTAATTTTTGCTAATAATTGCCCAGAAAAAAAGATACACAGCACCATAAGTCCCGATCGCACTCATTATTATCTGATAATTTACAGTGCGATCGCACTTATTCTCTTTCCCTAAGCTCTACGACTTAGCGGTAGAGGTCGCTGTGCTAAAACTTCTTTATAAAGTTCTTCCAGCAGAGTAATATTTTTACTAAGGGTATAGCGGTCTAATACACGCTGTCTAGCTTTTTGCCCTAGTAAGGTTGTTAACTCAGGATGGTCTTGCAACACTGGCAAGAGGGTTCTTAATTGCGATCGCGCTGTTTTAGTATTTATAACTATACCTGCGCCCTTTTCCAATACTTCTCCATCTGCACCCACATCTGTTGCTAAACAAGCCAATCCACATGACATTCCTTCTAACAGAGATAGGGACAAACCTTCTACCAATGAAGGCAAAATAAATACATCTGCGCCCCGCAAAATTTCGATCCGTCGGTCTTCATCAGCAACAAATCCCAACCAGATAATGCCGTATTCTGAACCATAAAACTGCTCTAAGGAAGACTTTAAAGGTCCATCGCCAACAATTAGCAACTTAGTACCAGGCTCCATTGCCGACTGCTTCCAAGCCCGGAGGAGGGCTTCGACATTTTTCTCTGGTGCTATGCGACCCTGATAGACAAATAAACGTTCGGCTTTAAATTCTGTTTTGACTTGAGAAAATCCTGGAGAATACTTGACAGTATCAACACCGTTGGGAATTACAGCAATATTCTCTTCCCTCACGCCCATCCCTGCTAATAATTCTCGCTGAATTTGGGAAAATACAATTACGCGATCGTAGTTAACTAAAAAAGGTGCGTAGAGCTGATAAGCCAAAAGCTGTGTTCCCGATATCAGCTTTGCCCCCTTACCAGCAAACGGTGTGTGAAAAGTGGCAATTAAGGGCAACCTCAGTTCCTCACAGATTTCTGGTAGAAAAAAGTCTAGAGGAGATAGCGTCAAGGAAGCATGGACTATATCTGGCTTGATTTCTCGCAGCGACTCCGTTAAAAGTTTGGTTGCTTTAAAAGTAGGGATTGTGTAAACCTGGGACTTATAAATAAAAGGGAGGGAAACCTCTCGAAGATTTGGCCAATTTTCAGGTTCAGAGTCTTCTTGGGCGAAGTGAAGAAAGCTAACTTGATGTCCCCTATCTAACAAGGCATTTGTAATTTCTCGACTGTAGGTGACATTGCCGCAAAAGGGTGATTTTTTTCCAATCCAGGCTATACGCATTCTTTATTTAGCTGTAAGAAAAGCGGGTTTGATCTATTACCTATGTGTCCTTCGTGATTTTTATTTTATCTAGCTATACTTGCTGGTTTTTTAGTTATTACAGATTCTCAACAGAATATAGTTTAAAAAGCCCATTTTAAGCTGATTAAACCGATGGATTTATGGCTTTATTTATTCTACTTATAAGTTGTTAATTTCTGATATTTAAACAACTTATTCTGACTAATGTCAGATTGATATCCCGCAAGTATGTGATAAATTTTCACTGGTCACAGTTTACCACGAACACAAAAGCTTTAAGTAAATATTAATTACTTAAAAGTAATTAATAATAGCTCCTGTTAGCTGATAACTATTTGTGTGAGTTATACCAGGTTAATATACCTCCTAAAAAGACGATCGCAGCTAATCCCAAAAAAACTGCCTGTAATCCTACAAAGGTTTCTGCTACACCTGCTAATGCCAAGGGTAAGGAGAGAGCAATATTAATTACATTGTTTTGTAAACCAAAAACTTTACCACGCATTTCTGGAGGTGTTTCTGTTTGGATCGCTGTTTGCATGGGAATTCCCACTAGTGCTCCAAAGATACCTAATAGCGTTATCAGTAACAGTACTAGCCACAGTTGGGTTGTAAAGATTGATAGACCAATGAGGGATGCTGCCATGCCCATACAACCGCATAGGCTTAGTTGGGTATAAGAGAAGCGTTGCCCAAATTGACCGAGAATTGTTGCTCCAGCCGCGATCCCAACACCACCGGCTGCTAGTAAAAAGCCGAACTGGGATGCTTTCATGTTAGGAATTATTTCTGCCATGCGAACGGCTAAAACAGTTAATGCAGCAAAGACAGAAAACAAGATAATCAGTTGAAGCAAAGCATTACGGACACGATGATTTGCTTTGAGGTAGGCAAAACCATCTCGCAAATCAGAGAATACGTGAGGGAATTCTGTATCGGGGTGGTAGTGTTTTTCCTTAGTTGCTAGGAGGAATAAAATTATTCCTGCGATCGCATAACTACCACCTACTAAAAATTCTTTGCCTAAACTACCACTACCACCAATTTGTAGCCAAAGTCCATCGGCGATCGCTAATAATGGTTCCCCGACAGCAAACCCAACAATCACCGATGCCATCATCGTTGTCGTATAAAGCGAATTTGCCGAGAGTAAATCCTGTTCTTCTACTATTAAGGGAATTGCCGCCTGTTCTGCCGGTGCAAAAAACTGCGTCAGCGTAGAAACTAAAAAAGTTACACCCAGAATGATCAAAAAACCAACTGGCAAAACTCCTATGGGTTTCCAATCATGAGTCAACCACATCAGAAAGGGAATTGACAAAACCAGGATGCCGCGCCAAATATTAGTTGCCACCAGCACAGCCTTTTTCGACCAGCGATCGACAAACACACCAGCAACGGAACCAAACAATACTGCTGGAATCGTAAAAGCCATCATCAAGGCTGATACCCAACCACTAATACTTTGATTACTAGCCTGAAACTGAGTATTAATCAAAGCAATCATCAGTACCAAATAAACTTTATCTGCTAGTTGGGAGAAAACTTGACCGCCCCAAAGAGCTAAAAAATTAGGGTTTTTTAATACAGGTAAAAACCCCTGCTGTTTGATATTTCCTGAAACAGCTTCTCCACCAGAACCAAAGCCATTTAATGTTGGTGGTTCTTTTTCTGGGATAGTAGCAACGGGCATTTGCCCGTTGCTATTTTCTTGTGCATCAGATTGTTTTTCTGATTGACTTAGAATATCAGTTTTTGGGATCTGGTCTGTGCAATTTTGATTGTTTTTAGAAACGTCTTTTGGGGACATTCCTTGTCCATTTATTTGACTAGATGTACACTTTGAAACAGCACTCAAGTGATTCCTAACTGTAGGATCTGATACCCTATTTTGTTTTTTCGCGAGGCTTGGTGACAAAGGTAGGATTTTTTTATCCAAATCAGACGGTTGCATCATGGTTGGCAGCAAAATAAGAGTCGATCAAGGTAGCAGAGCGAATAGGGCGACCTAATTGATACTGAGCATACTGGCGCAAAATCTGTTCAACAGATAACCAGTCATGATCTCTAGCACCATCAATTTGCATTATCTCTGGTTGTGACAGATGTTGAAGCAAAGCCAGTTCCATAGCACCTGGACGACTAGAAATCACAGGGATTTCTTGCCGATGCACAACAACTGTTTGGGAGCCAGGTTTTGGAGTTAATGGGATAATGGGATGATTAGGTGATGGAGAAAAAGATGAATTTCTTTGTATCTCCCTTTCCCTTTCACCCTCTCTTCGCAAACGTTCCCAAGCTTCTAAAGAAACCGTTCCACCCGCAGGGATACTAAATCCTACCTGCCAGTTTGGGTCTGTAAAATTTGGTTTGAGGAGGTGTCCAGATAGGCAGCAGACTTGTACTTGTGGCGTTACTCCTGCTAACGCTAAAAGGTGAAACACCCCATGAGCCAGATGAGCCAAAACCCCAGATGGATTTGCACTAGATAACGCCTCCAACCGATGGAGATGTTCATTGAACAACTCATAAAGTTCTTCTTGGGGTTGTTCGCTCAAAGCTTGACACAAGACTATTTCTGCTAAATACTGACTGGCAGCTAATTTTCCCAAATCTTTAGCTAAACCAGGATAAGTTTTTAACGTTTGTGCTTGGGTAATTTTATCAAGCGATCGCCCTTTTGCAATCAATAGCTCATTCACAACAAACATACCACTCCTCCCTCCCAGGCTGGAGTTGTGCTTGCGTGCCCCTGGAGCCACTGCTCGAATCAGACCGAATTCTGGTGTCAAAATCGTCACTATTTTATCCGATTCTCCCAGCACTTGGGTTTTAAGATTAATTCCCGTTGCTTTGTAGGTTCTACTCATTAGTCATTAGTCACTAGTCATTAGTAGTTATTAGTCCATTAGTCATTGCTTAAGGGTCATTAGCTTAGGACAAATGACAAATGACAAAGGACAAAGGACAAAGGACAAATGACTATTCACCCTTTCCCAGGTTATCGCGCTGGCGGATCAAATCGATACCGCGAGATGTGCCTAATCTAGTAGCACCTGCTACGATTAAGTCTAGAGCTTGATTGATAGTGCGGATACCACCTGAGGCTTTAATTCCTACTTTTTCTTTAGCAAATTCCTGCAAAAGACGTACATCTGCCACTGTTGCACCACCATTCCAGCCTGTACTAGTTTTTAAGAAAGCTGCTCCCGCTTCCATAGCTATTTCAGCAGCTATTTTTTTTTCCGCATCTGTCAACAGGTTGGTTTCCAAAATTACTTTGACAGTTTGCCCAGTCTCTTCACAAATTTCGGCAATTTCCCGGTGGACTTCTTCAGTTTTACCAGCTTTCAACCAACCCAAATTCATTACCACATCCAACTCAGTAGCTCCATTATCCGCCGCTTCTTGAGCCTCATACAGTTTCACTGCTGAAGTCGTCGCACCAGAAGGAAAGCCAATTACCGTACAGACTTTCGGGTTCTTGCCGTGCAGGAATTCGACTGCTTGTTTGACATAGGCGGGAAATAGGCAAACCGCCGCAAAATTGAATCTGTATGCTTCTTCACACCACTGCTCAACCTGCTCTGGAGTAGCCGTTGGCATTAAGAGGGAGTGATCGATAAATGGCGCAATATCAATGTTTGGATAGTCTGCTGCCATCGTGTCTTCTGCCAGTGATTGATTATTAAACTTTATAAAAAATTAAAACATTTCTTATATATATATATTAAACCATATCTATTACAAGTTTATTCTGAAAAGAAGCTGCTGACTTTTATTAGATGTCAGCTTTGTAGATGTCGCGGAATTATTGTAAGTGTTTAAGTTGACATTAGACAGTAGTAAGCTTAAAAATATCAACAGCATTTTTTGCACCAGTTCCTAAGAAGTCAAAAATAGTTTTAGCTAACGCCTTTGATGCCAAATATGGTACGCCATTACCAATAGTTTTAAACATATTCGTGAGCGACATATTCTCTGGAAGCACAAAAGTTGCAGGCAAAGATTGTATGGCTAAAGCTTCTGCCACAGATATTCGTCGGATTTTATAGGGATGCAAATGTACTTCATTATTTCCATAGCAAGCTGTTGGAGAGTAACGCCATCTATGCAGACGCTTAAAAGACTTTTTAGAATCATCTCCTTCATCAATAGCAGCAAATCTTGTGATCCCTGCCCTTGGTTGAAAACAGTTTTCAGCATTGGGATGCTTTAGAACATTATTTTTTCTAAACCAATGTTCAACTGTTAATTCTTGAGGTATGCCGTCAGGGCAAGGGATGATGGAATTTTCCTGGAATGGTTCGCACTTACACCAAGGATAAGCAAAAACCCTTGTTTGAGGATATAAAATGTGATTGTCCCAAGGAAAAATCTCTTCAGGTAGGAAATTTTCACTACCGATTTTTATTCCTATATCGTTGATAAAACTATTTCGGAAACCAATGAGAATAATTCTTTCTCTATCTTGGGGTACACCATATTCGATAGCATTAATTAATCGCTCTGTTAATATATAGCCTGCTTCCAGCAATTGTTGCTTGAGCGATTCAAAAAATAAACGGTGCTTTTTTGTTTTCCACAATCCCTTAACGTTCTCAAATAGAAAGAAATCTGGAAGATTGCGGCAAATTAATTCAACGTAAGAAGCGGAAAGCTTGCCATTATCTCCTAAACGTCCTTTATTTTTTCCGCCAATAGAAAAATCAGGGCAGGGAGGCCCGCCAATGAAGCCGACAATATTATGAGATTTACGGCAGTCTTGTACTAGCTCCCGGAGGTGTTGTGTTTGTAACCCATCAAGAAGTTGGGTTACATCTCCTACTTCTCCATCATGATACCCGTATTCTGGTAACGGTAGATTGAGAACCTGGCGTGAATAGCGGTATGCAGCCATGAATGGGGGAAAGATTTCATTGACGTAAACAAGCTTAAAACCGTTGGTTTCAAAACCTAAATCTAGGAAACCTGAACCAGCAAAAAAGGAGAAAATACAAGGGCGATCGCTCATTCAATAAATACTGGCATAAAACAGTCTTAATTAATATCGAAATATATAGGGTTTATACTTACGTACTGATTAAAAATGAACAATTTTAAGATTGCTTCAATAGTCACAAAATTCACACTCTCTCTAAGTGTTTAATATCAAAATTTACTCAATCTTTAAGGAAAATACCTGACAGAAAAAGAGTCTGAAGTCACAATTAATAAATATAGGAGTTTTCAAACTCCAAATCATGTTTAAGACAAATATTTGTCATGAAATAAAAAACCGGGGCACTTCAGACTAATTTTTATGCGAATTTTAATTTACTCCTACAACTACTATCCAGAACCAATTGGTATTGCCCCACTGATGACTGAATTAGCAGAGGGACTAGTGAAACGTGGGCATCAAGTGCGCGTAGTCACCGCTATGCCCAACTACCCTGAGCGTCAAATTTACCAGGAATATCGGGGCAGGTGGTATCTCAACGAATATAAAAATGGCGTTCAAATTCAACGCAGTTACGTTTGGATTCGTCCCCAACCCAACCTATTAGATCGGGTATTACTAGATGCTAGTTTCGTTGTCACTAGTTTTGTGCCCGCCCTCGTCGGTTGGCGTCCAGATGTTATTCTCTCGACATCGCCATCCTTGCCAAGCTGTGTACCAGTTGCTCTTTTAGGATGGTTACGTGCTTGTCCTGTAATCTTAAATCTACAAGATATATTACCAGAAGCAGCCGTCCATGTCGGTCTACTAAAAAATAAATTGCTTATAAAGTTATTTACAGTGTTGGAAAAATTTGCTTACCACACTGCCAGTAAAATTAGCGTCATCGCCGATGGGTTTGTGGACAATTTGCGAGCTAAGGGCGTAGAAGCTGACAAAATTGTGCAAATTCCCAACTGGGTTGATGTCAATTTTATCCGCCCTTTGCCTAAAGAAAATAACCCTTTCCGCGCTGCACATAACCTGAATGGCAAATTTGTAGTACTTTATTCTGGCAACATTGCGCTAACCCAAGGCTTAGAAAGCGTTGTTAAAGCTGCTTCTGTGTTGCGTCATATTCCAGATATTGTTTTTGTCATCGTTGGAGAGGCAAAAGGGTTACAGCGATTGCAACAGGAATGTCTAGACTGCGGCGCAAATAATGTTTTGCTACTACCATTTCAACCCCGCAAATCTTTGCCACAAATGTTAGCAGCTGCTGATGTTGGTTTAGTGGTGCAAAAGAAAAATGTTGTATCCTTCAATATGCCGTCAAAAATTCAAGTGCTACTTGCCAGTGGACGAGCTTTGGTTGCTTCTGTCCCCGATAATGGTACGGCAGCAAAAGCTATCAGGCAAAGTGGCGGCGGAGTTATCGTTTCTCCAGAAGATCCCCAAGCTTTAGCAATGGCAGTTTTAGATTTGTATCAAAATCCGGAAAAAGTCAAAACTCTAGGTTATAAAAGTCGCAAATATGCTGTTGAAAACTATGCTTTTGAGCAAGCTTTAAATCAGTATGAGTCCTTGTGTTACTCCTTGACGGCAGAACGTGGAGCAATTCAATCCACAAGAGTTAGGAAACAAGAAGTTTAATTTACAGCAGTAGTATTAGATTACACAAAATGCTCAACTTAAAACCTTAACGATTCTGCATCTTTGAAGCTATCGCCGAAACTATTGTGAGTCACTTTCGGAGGTTGACCCACAGTAAATCCTCCAAAGCTACCTTTTCGTCCGATATCTCTGAGAGCTAGTAGCACTGCCCATGTGAAGATGGACGCATTGGAATCTTTTAGTAAATCTTCTACTTTTGCATCAATAAAACCAACTCTAGCACTGAGAGTGATAACTGGGCTAAGTTGCCAAGCAGCTTCTGCACCAAATGAATTAGCAACGATCGCATCTGCCTCATCATTAAATGGATCGCTGGTTAATTCACTTCTAGTTCCCGTCTTCAAATTGTTATGAGAGTGAATATAGGTAACGCTGAGTTCTGTTGTTTTAGTGGGTTCGAGGGTTAGTTGAGCGATCGCTAGTGAGCGTGGATGATGGAGGAAAAGTAAGACTACGAGGTAAACCTCATGTCGGTTGTAACAGGCGAGACTATAAAACTGTTCGTCTACAAGGGATTTACTACGGCGCATTTTTTGACTCAAACCAATCATTAATTGATTAGTTTTTTCTTAATTTTGGATAAGTCTTGTCCTTAACCCAAGCGTATTGACTTTTAGGCGATCGCTTGTAGCGACACCAACCTAAACAACTACCCCTAGCAGGTTAAACTAGGTCTGGTAACAGCTGCTCCACGTTCCTTATGAGGCTTTTATGGGAGCTAACCTCAAACAGATTGCCAACTATTTAGACAACCTTGGTTGGGACTACCGTTTTGATGATGAAGAAGACCGAATTATAACAGGTGTGGAGGCTGATAACCTAGAAGATTTTCTAATAGTTGTCCAACTGGATGAAGAGGGAAAATTTTTCCGGGTATTTGCCCCTCAAGTTCTGGCAGGAATTCAAGAACATCCTCACAAGGGAGTTATCCTACAGACAATGCTTGCCATTTCCTGGGAAACCAAAATGTTGCAATGGGAGTATGACCCATCTGATGGCGAAATTCGTGCCATTATTGAGTTTCCTTTAGAAGACTCGATTCTTACAGAAAAACAATTTCACCGTTGTCTGAGTGGCTTAATCCAGATTGTGGATAGCATAGCAATACCTCGCCTGAAAGAAGTAATGGCAACAGGTTTTGATCCGGGGAATATAGAACTTGGGGAAAGACTGTTACTCAGTATCCAAGAAGAAGCCCCAGGATTGCTAGATTTGTTAGAAAAGGCAATGGAATCGCGAAAAAAGCGAGGAAGTTTTAAGGGTGAGTGAGACGGATCATCACTTAAATCGCTATACTCCAAAGTGATACCCTCACTATATACTGAAATTTTCTGGGGCTGGATATTATGACATCCTATGCAACCTCCTCTGCCAAAGCGGAAATGAGTGAACTACGGCGGTTGAAAGGCTTACTACCGCCAGAATTACAGAGCTGGGTCACGGTTGAAGGCACAACTGAGGTCAATCCACCCCTGGTTCGTTGCGAAGAAATTGGTAAAGACCAGGTAGAAATTCAAATTGACTTGGTGAAATGGGATGCCCTCGCAATGGATCAGCGTAATCTGCTGTTCTGGCATGAAGTTGCCCGCGTTCAAAATGACACGATTCCTAAAGATGGTTGGGAAATGGCAGCACTAGCCATCGGTTTAGGTGGTGCTGTAGGCGAATTGTGGGTACAAGATGGATTGCTTCTGGTGTTAGCTTTGTCGCTGTGTGGTGTGTCAGGCTGGCGATTGTACCAAAAGAATAGTGGGGAAAAGCAACTAAGAGAATTGATCAATGCTGATGAGAAAGCGATCGCTTTAGCAACTCGGTTTGGTTATACCCTCCCCAATGCCTACAAGAGTCTAGGTAGCGCCTTGAAAACCCTGATTGACAATACTCCTAGTAAGCGCCAACGGTCGAAATACGAAGCAAGGCTCTCTGCCCTTAAACGCAGTGCTAATAAGGCAAAAGCTAAATCCAAAACTCCAGACGAGGGCGCACTCTAGAAACCAGAAATTAGGTTGGGTGGATATTGCCCATCCCACAAAATACCTAAATCAAGCTGAGTTCAATGAACCTCTCCCTGCTTTGAATTAAAGTTCAAGTTAGCCCTTCTCCAACTCTGATACGTTTTATACATATTTTTGTATAAAATCAAAATCGTTAAAGATCCCCCTAAATCTCTTGATAAATTGGGGGACTTTGAAGGGTTTTTGCCACCCAATTTATCGGGGGGTTGGGGGGATCAAAAGCTTGTAGGTCAATATTAGAAGACTATTATGAAAGCTGGGAAAAAAATCAATAGTTTACTTTTGCAATAGTCTACGATATCTGGTTAAACGCATCTAAGCTTAAATATACTTAAATATAAATTCCTGTGGGGTGGGCATCCTGCCCGCCCAGTATATGCAATTTAAATGTAGAACAGCTTAAATTAGTTTGAATGCCAACACTCCCCTTGTGTCACCCGCCTGTTAAGTAATTTCTCTGTGAGCGTTGCGGAAATATCCCTCAAAGAGTGTTTTGCTTTTAACTGCCTTTCATAAAATCTTACTTTTTTCTTGATTACATCTTTATCAAACTCAAATTTTACAGCTGGTTCAGCATTTTATGCGTCTGAGGGATCACACGCACATACTTGAGAAAGCCCTTCATCAAAGCTTGCCACGTTAAAACTTGATCAGCCGTAGGGGCAAACACAGGTATTGAGGAGAATTGTTCAGATACTGCTAAAGGCGTAACAGGTTGTAAAAATACTGAGATATCTGGACTAACCTCTGCCACTAGCAAAGCTGAACGTTCCAACTCGGCTGGATCTGTGTTTTGAGACACAATTATCTTGACAAAAACATTTAAATATGAGTCATGACATAATTGGAGAAATTTAGCATGTTCTTGCCAATGACTTTCGCCGCTAACACTGGGCAATTTTAAATCCATACCTACAGAGTCTAAGTAAGGGAGAATTATTGCCAGTTGTTCTGGGCGATGTCCGCCAGTTTCTAAGTATATAGGTAGACCAGTTATGGCTCGTACTTCGGGTAGAAACTGGGTTAAAAATGGGGCATGAAGAAGTGGTTCGCCTCCAGTTAAGCTAATGCTATCGTGTAGAGAAGGTACATTTTGTCGTTCGACCCATTCAACTAGTATGGGTAGAGAGACAGGGTTAGAGTGGATTTCAAAGTCGCGCAATCCAGGCGATCGCTCTATCCGACAACTAGCAGGTGCATTCCAAGTGTGGACACTATCACAAAACTGACAGCGCAAATCACACAAAGCAAAACGAATAAATATCTGACGCGTCCCTACATTTAGTCCTTCCCCTTGAATGGCAGAAAAGATTTCAATTAGGCGTGCGGTAGGTGTAACCGTATTTTTAGCAATCATTTGATGAGAGCAACGCGATCGCGCTGCGGCGGCACAACAACAAGGATATTTTTTGGCTTCTTGTTCTATTGTGAATCGTCGCTAGCGATCTCCAATCTCAGCCCCGGTAAATTGAAATTAGTCCTTATTACTACTGATTCCAATATTAGGTTAGGTAATTTTCTAGGACAAAGTAATGTTTGGCAGATTACATTATACATGGCAACGAAAGTGCAGAGCTTCATGACTAGCCAACCGACAGAGGTCGATTTTCCAGTTAATTCCCTAAACGACACGGCTATAGTGCAGATGCCTAAGCGGTTGAGCGTGCTGGAGGCTTTAGGCTTTAAGCAAACCTGCCAAAGCTTAATCCAGCCCAATTCACATCCTAAGCAAATCATTATTGACTTTCACCAAACTACTTTTATGGATAGTAGTGGCTTAGGTGCCCTGGTCAGTAATTTTAAATATGCCCAGACTCAAGGGATTACATTAACACTGCGGAATGTAACACCTCAAATAATGGCAGTTCTAAAACTGACGGGATTGGATCAGGTTTTCCCCTTAGAGCTTGTAAATGATGCGCCGCTAATAAAACAGGAAGACTTAGTAGATAATCGCAAAACAACTTCCCGTAAAGTAGAGCAGTTACCCACTACTCACCCTTCTGTGGCATCTTGGATGAAACGGTTGTTAGACATTGTGGGGTCTGTGGTCGGTTTATTAATTACAGGAGTTTTATTTATTCCGATTGCGATCGCTATTCAAATTAATGATCCCGGGCCCATTTTCTTTAGTCAAATTCGTTGTGGTTGGATGGGGAAACGGTTTAAGATTTGGAAATTCCGTTCTATGTGTGTGGATGCGGAAGCGAAGAAATCCCAAGTTCAAAACCAAGTGCAAGGTGCTTTTTTCAAAAATGAGAATGACCCCAGAATTACCAAAATAGGGCGCTTTTTACGGCGAACTAGTCTTGATGAATTACCCCAATTTTGGAACGTCCTCAAAGGAGAAATGAGTTTAGTAGGCACTCGACCACCGACACCCGATGAAGTGGAACGCTACGAAGTACCGGAGTGGCAACGTTTAGATGTAAAACCTGGTATGACTGGCGAATGGCAAGTAAACGGGCGTTCTACAGTCCGTAGTTTTGAAGATGTAATTCGCCTAGATTTGCAGTATCAAAAAAATTGGAGTTTGGTGTACGATTTAAAGCTAATTTTCAAAACTATAGCTATTCTGTTTAATAGAAACAGTGGTGCTGTGTAGCTAACTACCCTTATTCACAATTTTTTGTTAACTCCCAATCACAATAATTGTTAAATACACCCAAGCCTAAATTAGGCTTGGGTAAATTTTAGGTTTAC